>NZ_JAMXXS010000014.1:0-72816 GCF_024129595.1 Acinetobacter lwoffii
TCTGCACATACCACTTTTGTCTCTTTTAAATCTAATGTTGATATTAAATCAGGTGCAACTTTAACATCATGTGTGGTTCCATCGGTAATCATGAAATCAATAGGATTGCCATGTGCATCAACAATCAAATGTATTTTTGAGGAGTTTCCTCCTACACTTTTAGAAATAGATTGATTCGCTATGCCGGCAGAATGTTGATGAGCACGTACATGAGAGCCATCAATAAAAATCCACTCCATATCGGGGCATGAGGCTAGTAATTTGAATAATCTAAGTAACTTACCGCTGCTTGACCAACGATTAAAACGTTTGAAAATAGAGTTTGAATGACCAAAACAACAAGGAATATCTCGCCACGGACAGCCTGTTCTAATTCTATAGAGAATAGCTTCAATAAAATTGCGTAAATTTGAGTTGTGGTGAATGGATAAATTACGCAGAATAACTTTCAACTTTTGCCAGTGTTGATCTGTCAGCATGGTACGAGGCATAGCGAATAGTAAAATTGGGTTTGGCGATTTGATTTTACTACTTCGCTATTTTTTTAAGCTAAAAGTGTCAACACACCCTAATCAAACAATAAAATTATATTTTGGGTCAAACTTAGTTACTGAACAAAGTGATCATTCACACTTAGAAATTTGAATAGGATTTTAAATTTGCAATTAGCTCGAATAACAGAACAACAATTAAATCATGAAACCTATGCTTATTTTGTCAGTGTTTTCGCTGTTTTAGTCTGTTGTTTTATTGGGATCGCAACCAGACCGATTGAGTATCTGGCCTTATTGTGGCCGGCCAATGCTGCCTTGTTAGCCCTGTTCTTACGCTTTCCACATTTAAATAATATGGGAGGTTGGCTCGGTGCATTCAGTGCTTTTATGTTTGCAGATCTGGTCACCGGAAACAGCCTATTGCAAAGCCTGTTTCTTACCCTGTCTAATCTGATCAGCACTATTGTCTCGATATTTTTTATTCGATATTTCAAGATTAATTACAAATACTATAATACCGGTTATACCTTCGTTCATTTATTTGGCATCTTCGCTTTTGCCGGCTGTCTGGCCAGTGCGGCTTTTGCAGTTCTCACCTTGCCCAATCTACCCAATTCATTCATGACCAAAGAAAATTTATGGATTGATTTTGGTCTATGGTGGACCGGTGAAATGGTGAATTATATTGTGTTTCTCCCTTTAATCTTGGCATTCCCAAGAATAAAAGACATGCAGTACTTATTTAAAAACCGTCGCCAAAAACGTAATTACTTTAGCTATTTTTTACCTGCATCTTCAGTCGTGGCCTGTATCATCATTACCAATATTTTTGCAGGCCCCGGCGCAATGCTCTACCCTCTGGCTGCACTGATTTGGGCTGCATTGACCTATCGCCTGTTTACCATGACCATCATCAATGCCTTTGTGATTATCCTGACCTATTACAGCCTGACCCAGTTTTATGCCACCAATCACACCATCCTGGCAGACTCTACGATTTATATTTCGCTCCGGATCGGGCTGTTTATGCTGGCCTTATCTCCGCTCATACTGTGTATTATTAGCCAAAACCGCAATGAGCTGTTTAAACAGGTCTTGTATCTGGCCAATCACGACAGTCTGACCCGCACAATGAATCGTCATTTCTTCTTTCAGAAAGGTGAATATTTACTGCAATATGCCAAGACGATGGAATTTTCAGTCATCATGCTGGATATTGATTATTTCAAACGCCTGAACGATCATTTTGGTCATCATGTCGGTGATAAAGTCCTGCAACACTTTGCGCAGATTGTACGTAACAATTTACGTGCTGAAGATCTTTTTGCACGGATTGGTGGAGAAGAATTTGTACTGCTACTCTGGAATACCGAACCCTCAGAAGCGCGGCTCATTGCAGAACGGATTCGTGATCTCGTGGAAAAAACCCCGATGCATCAATCAAATGGCTCGCCCCTGTATATTACAGTGAGTGTAGGTATCACCCATCAAAATGAACCCCAGGCCCAAGACCTGCAAAACCTGATCAATATTGCAGATCAAGCTTTGTATCAGGCCAAACATCGTGGGCGCAATCAGGTGGTACTTGCATCTTGAGCCCAAATGATCTACAACCTTGAAGCAGCAGTAACACTAGGGAATGGCAATGAAATTTGAAGAATATCTGCAGTATGACGGCTTAGGACTGGCTGAACTGGTCGCCAATAAACAAGTACATTCAAGTGAACTTTTATCTGCTGCCCTGGAACGTAGTTCCATTGTCAATCCCGAGCTGAATGCGATTATTATTCCGATGCATGAACATGCATTAAAACGAAGCCAGCAAAATCTGTCCGGACCTTTTGCCGGTGTACCTTTTCTGGTCAAAGACCTGTTTCAGGAATATGCAGGTTATCCGACTTCTTATGGCTGTCAGGGCTTAAAACGGATCGGTTATATTGCCGAAACCAATGCCGAGATTGTGAATCGTTGGGAAAAAGCCGGCATTGTGACGTTTGGACGCACCAATACCCCTGAATTTGGCATTAAAGGCATTACTGAACCGGATGCCTGGGGCAGCTGTAAAAATCCGTGGAATTTACAGCATAATAGCGGCGGCTCATCGGGTGGTTCAGCTTCTGCCGTGGCTGCCGGAATTGTACCAATTGCGGGTGCTGGTGATGGTGGCGGCTCGATACGTATCCCCGCTTCCTATTGCGGCCTGTTTGGCCTGAAACCGAGTCGTGGCCGAACGCCTTGGGGACCACAAATGAGTGAAGCCATGCATGGCGCCGCAATTCAGCATGTACTGACCAAAACGGTACGGGATAGTGCTGCAATGCTGGATGCCACCCATGGTGAAGATCATAGTTCTCTGTTTAAGATTCAGCGTCCTCAGCATCATTATCTGGATGTGATTCAGCAACCACCGAAGAAGCTAAAAATTGCGTTTAGTACTTATTCTACGATTGGCACACCTGTCTCTCAGGATGCGATCAAAGCCATCGAGCAAACAGTCAAACTTTTAGAATCTTTGGGCCATGAGGTGGTCGAAGACCGTCCAGCTATTGATGGCATGCAACTGGCCAAGGATTTTATTACCACCTGGTTTAGCCAGTTTTCATTTATGCTGGATGAAATCCAGAAAGGCTATCCATCTAAATCAAATGATTTTGAACTGGACTCTTTAGCCTTGGCAGCTTTTGGGGCCAAAACCAGCGCGATTGATTATATTCAGAACCTGAACAACTGGGGTCAGTACGTGACCCAGATGAATCATTTCTTTGATGATTATGATCTGTACCTGACGCCTGCCACGGCGACAGTGGCGCCGAAAAATGGTGAGGTCAAAACACCAAACTGGCAGAAACCGATTATTAAAGCTTTATTGAAACTAAATAAAGCACATTTGCTGGCGCAAGGTAAACTGGTCGACCAGATTGTGAAAGAAAATCTGAAATGGGTGCCTTTTACCCAGCTGGCCAATATTACCGGACTTCCGGCGATGTCTGTACCGCTGTACTGGAATGAACACAACCTGCCGCTCGGTTCACAGTTTATTGCGCCGTTTGCCCGTGAAGATCTCCTGTTACAACTGGCAGCTCAATTGGAACAGGCACAACCGTGGTTTGGGCAATATTCCAAGATCCGTATTTAATGCTGAGATGATATTTTCAGGCCTGTTTTTGCAGTTCGACTTTATTTGGTAATCCAAAAATCAGTAATAAGCCAAGCAAGGTCGATGCTGCAGCAGCGATAAAAATAGATGTGCCGCCGACTTGATCCCAATAATGGCCAGCCAGAATACTGCCACTCGCCACACCAATGCCCCACATGGTGCTGTAGAGCGCTTGTCCACGTCCTTGCTGTCCTGCAGAGAAGTTCTGGAAAATCACCCGCATCGCAATCATATGAAATAAACCAAAACTTAAAGCGTGAATCGTTTGAGCAAAAAACTGTGCCATGAATGAAGCAGGAAAGACCCCGACGATGAACCATCTTAATCCGGTCATCAATAAGCATAGCGTGACCAGATGACGCCATGACCAGCGTGTCAGAAAGAACGTCGCATAGGCGAACATGATAATTTCCGCAATGACTCCAACCGACCACAGCAAACCAATCTGGCTGGTGCTAAATCCCGCCTGACTGAGATAGTTGCTATAAAAACTATAGAATGGCGCGTGTGAAAATAGCAGAATCAATTCAATCAGAAAAAAGCTATAGACGACTGGGCGTTTGAATATCGGCCATAAAGGTTCGAGCTGTTTCTGTGCGGTAGGCGCTGTCGTGGGTTCTTTAATAGTAAATGACCAGAGAAAGGCCAGAAATGAAATACACAGCAACAAAACCGGCAACATGCTGATGCTCATAATTTCAAAGACGGCACCCAAGCCGAATACACCGATAATAAAGCCGACAGATCCCCATTTTCGTATTTTGCCATACAGTTCTGCTCTTTTTTCCCCGAGCCAAAACAAAGTCACACCTTCAAACTGAGCCAGAATGGCATTTTGAAAGAAACTGAAAATCAACATCAGTAAAGCTACAGATTGAAAGCTATTCGGAATGATAAAAATCATGAACCAGATACAGGCTTCCATCCAGGTGGCAATACGCACCAGCAGCATGCGTTTGCCGGATTTGTCTGCAATCCAGCCCCAGATCAACGGCGCAAAGAATCGGGTAACAATCGCAATAGAAGATAAAATGCCAATTTCCTGATAATTGAAGCCTTGATCTTCAAGATACAGACTCCAAAAAGGCATGAATGCCCCAACAATTGCATAGTAAAAAAAGTAAAATCCACTGAGTCTATGCTGGATTGCTAGAACTGGCATTGATTTATATATCCTAATATTTTCAAAATTTTAAACTCAATAAATTTCTATAGCACTGTATTCGACGACTCTTGATTTTGCTACGAGCATCTTGCATTAGTCTAAAAATAAATTTTCATAAGTTTATGGATAAATTTTGCTAAAGTAAAAAACTCTGTGCTGAGTTAAATTAAAGTAAGAATATAAATCGGCTTCTATATTGAGCACACGATAAAGAGTGGAAACATTTTTAGAAAGGAACTGGATGAACTGAACCGTACCGGGTTTGTCGGAGACTTTTTTATTTAAGTTAGGCCACCTGACCTAACGGGTTAATCTTATCATAGTACATTGCTTCAAACTCAAAAGGCGACTTGTAACCCAATGCACTGTGTACACGCTCTTTATTGAACCAATCTACCCAGTTGAGTGTCGCAAGTTGTACATCCGCTAAACCTTGCCAATCTGCTTTTAAATATTCAATCACCTCTGTTTTGTATAAGCCATTCACTGTTTCAGCCAAAGCATTATCGTATGAATCACCAGTTGTACCGAATGACGCTCGTAAATTTGCTGCTTCTAGACGATTGGTATAGCGAATGGAAAGATATTGCACACCTCTATCGGAATGATGAATTACATTCTTTGGCATACCTCGATCATGCAAAGCTTGTTCTAATGCATCAAGCACCATATCTGTATTCATACGTGTTGATACTTTCCATCCAACAATTGCTCGTGAAAACACATCAATAATAAATGCGGTATAGACCCAACCTGACTTGGTTTGAATATACGTAAAGTCACTGACCCACAGCTGATCTGGATGATCAGCACTAAAATTACGTTTCACTAAATCATTCGCTCGTTTTTGATCATCTCGGCTACGGGTGGTTTGTTTGTTCTTACCTCGCCAAACACCTTGTATACCTAGCTTTTTCATTAATCGAGCAACAGTACAGCGTGCAATAATATAGCCTTCACGTTTCAGTTTTTGCCAGACTTTACGTACACCATACCGACCTGAACTTTCCTTCCAAATTCGTTTAATCTCCTCAGCATGATGCAAGTCATGTAAATCTCGCTTTGCTCGATGTTCTGGATTTTCGCAGAGATCTAGAGTCCGGTAATAGGTTGAAGCTGCGATCGGTAAAATCCTACAAATCGCATCAACACCATATAAGTCTTTATTGTTATGGATGAAATCCACCATTATTTGTGTGGGCGGTCGAGCTCCGCCTGGGCGAAAAAAGCGGCTGCTTTACGTAGAATTTCATTCGCACGTTGCAGTTCTTTATTTTCACGTTCGAGTTGTTTGATACGTTCTTGATCAGATATCTGTTGTACTTTAATAGGATTTTGCTGATCTAAATGCTTTTGATGCCAGGCACGAAGTGTTTCAGGAGTACAACCAATCTTAGGCGCAATTGCTGTGATTGCAGCCCAAGTAGAAGGATAATCTTTTTCAGATTCAATCAATAATTGAACCGCTCTTTCTCTGATTTCAGGGGTATATTTTAATTTTGTCATCGGGATAGTCTCTCAGAATATTGACTCTCCGACAAACCCGGTACGGTTCAAACTTTAAATCTGAAGATCAATAATTACACAGACATTATCATTATTTTATGGCTAAAGTATGTCCAAAGAATTTTCAGATCATAGGCTAAAAAATTAAAACTAACTCTAGCTTTATAGCAAGGAGAAAATCAATGCCTAACTTTATAAAACCTATATGCTCGGGTCTAGTCTTCCTCCCTCTAATGGCAATAAGTATTTGTAGTGCTGCATATGCTAACACTTCCCCTATAGCATCTAACTCTCCAAAAGATAATATTCATTCCCATATAGATCCTCATTTAAGTGAAAGTCTTTATCCTGATGAAGCAAACATAACTGAAAAAATTGCAGATATAATTGAGATATCGATTCGGAAAGAGTATTCCACAGGTATCGCGCTACGTGACGCCCATCCCAAAGCACACGGTTGTGTACGTGCAGAATTCAAAGTAGATGAAGCTCTTCCCAAAAACTTGGCTCAAGGTATTTTTCTTCCTGGAAAAACATATCAAGCCTGGATTCGTTTCTCTAATGGTTCTAAAGATGCCCAACAAGCAGATATTAAAAAAGATGCCCGTGGCATGGCGATAAAACTTTTGGCTGTACCGGGAGAAAAGCTCTTAGATGATGAAACCTCTACTCAAGATTTCATTATGATCAATCATCCTGTCTTTTTTGTGAATGATCCAGTCAGATATATGTCATTTATGCAAGATATAAATAGCGATAGATTTTTCAATAAACTGCATATTCCTTTTGCATTAGGAGCTAAAGGAACCTGGATTGCCTTAAATACGAGAAATAAAATTTCTAATCCTTTACAAACTAGATATTGGTCTATGGTGCCCTATCAATTAGGAATAGGTACTGATCGTCAAGCTATAAAGTATTCAGTTCAAGCATGTTCGACAGTGATAGACCCTCTTCCACATGCTCCCCATCATAATTTTCTAAGAGAAAACCTGCGCAAATATTTGCAAAAAAGTGAAGCATGTATGGAGTTTTTGGTACAGCCTAGAACCTCAAACACCATGTCGGTCGAAGATTCCATGACTGAATGGCAAGAAAGTGAGGCGCCTTTTTACAAGGTAGCCACTATCCATATTCCTCCGCAAGTTTTTGATACGCCTGAACAAAACAAGTTCTGTGAAAACCTCTCTTTTACACCATGGCATACACTACCGGAGCACAAACCTCTGGGAGTAATAAACCGAATGCGAAAAGTGATTTATGATCGTATTAGTGAGGTTAGACATGATATGAATTCTATTAACAGATCAGAACCACATTAAAATATAAGTGCTTATTTGAATTTATCAGCTAACCTAAAATAACCTGTTGTACTGCTCATTCGCCTTAACTTAAAAGCTTTAGTTTACAAACTTTGTGCAGAGTTAATTTAGAAACATAAATAAAGCTGCTACATTAAAAATGACATTATAAAAAGGAAAATGGTTTCAGCGATGAAAATTAAATCTCCTATTATTAAATTGATCATGAGTTGTTTATGTTTAGGTTCAACATATGCAATAGCATCTCCTCCACTTCCCGATAGCAGCAAAATCCAAGCATCTCATATTTCGGAAAAAATACCGGGTACAATATTATCTATACAAGAACAAAATACTGATCTGTTTACGAATGCCTCACAACGTTTCTTAATCAATTATCGCAGTCGTGGCACAAAATCCGAGCCCATCGTCACTTCAGGCTATATCTTGTTACCTAAAGGCAAAGTCCCTAAAGATGGATGGCCTGTTCTGGCTTGGGCGCACGGTACAACTGGCGTTGCTGATACATGTGCACCCTCTGGCGATTATGTGGGTGGGCCAGTCCATGTCTATCAGCAAATCGCTGCTAAAGCACTGAATGCCTGGCTCGCTCGCGGCTATGCAGTCATTGCACCTGATTATCAAGGCTTAGGCACTCCGGGCGGTCATCCTTATATGAATGCGCGAAGTCAGTTGCATACTGTCGTGGATGCTGTACGAGCGATCCACCATTTAAAGCCTTATAGCTTTAGTAAAAATTGGTATGTTATGGGTCATAGTCAAGGAGGTGCAGCATCTCTTAAAATTGCTGCGGCCGGTCAAAAAGATGCACCTGAATTTGATCTTCGCGGGGCAATTGCACTAGCACCGGGCGGTTACCAATATGAAGGAATCGCTGAATATGTTGCCAGCAATTCGCAAATCACGACTGATGTCGCCGCATTTTTTCCAATTGTGCTTTTAGGAGCAGAAGCTGCAGACCCGATGCTTGCTCCAGCAAATTTAGTTAGCCCAGAAATGGAAGAAATTCTTAATCATACACGCAGTCGCTGTTTGTCAGAATTACAATCTGACCTAAAACAAGCACCTAAGACTGTCTTTAAATCAAATATAAATCTGGCACCTTTGACAAATTATTTAAAAGAACAGTCTATTGAGAATATGACACCGACTGTGCCGGTTCTGCTGGTACAAGGTGAGAAAGATCAACTGGTCGATGATCGTGGTACTTATGCTTACTATCAGCAGGTATGTACGAAGCAGAAATCTATCGCCTTCCATCTAGTCAAAAATGGAGATCATCGTGATTCCTTAAGACAGTGTGAATTTCTGATTGGAAACTTTATTCATTCAGTTGAACAAGGAAAAGCTTTGAGCATCTGCCCTACAAAATAACCCGGTGAGCTTTTGCATTTAATCATTAAAAACTCGAATATTTTAATCTTCATATTTATAGAATAGTCCTTTAAAGGAGCGCTATTCTATCAAGAGGATAAACTGATATTAATCCGTATTCTTACTTTCTGTTAAAACTACACTTACGATTTTGAATTGTTTTGAGCCCATCATTTTTATACCTTAATTCTTTAGCAAACAATAATTAGAATGAAAGAGGTTATTTATGTGCTCGAACTATGAATTCCCCTCAAAAAAACGTCTTTCCTTATTAGATATTCATGAAGATCAACTCGAACTGGAAATGAAAAGGCATGTTTATCCTTTAGCGCCAGCCCCAATCATGATGCGCGGTGCTGACGAGTTTGAGCTGGATATCGCACGTTTCGGACTGATTCCAGTCTGGGCGAAAGAACTAAAATATGGCCGGCATACCTATAATGCACGGACTGAAACAGTCGCATCCAAACCGAGTTTTCGACATGCCTGGAAAAACAACCAGTTTGCTTTAGTACCGGTCGATACCTTCTATGAACCTAAATATATAGACGGTAAACCGCACTGGTTTGGTATTTCACGTGAAGATGGCAATCCTTTTACCGTAGCGGCAATTTATGATGATGCGCTCATTGATGGTGAAAAAATCAGATCATTTTCGATGCTAACCATAAATTCAGATCAACATCCCTTTATGAAACAGTTTCATGACCCGAATGACGAAAAACGCTCGATTATTGTGATTCCGGAAGAATCACGACATGACTGGTTGCACTGCGATCATGAACAAGCCCATGAATTTTTCTTTGAAATGAAAGATGAGTTTATTGCAAAGCCTAGAGATCAACGTTTATCGGGAAATTAAAAAGCCCTAAACCAAGTTAGGGCTTCGTCCAGGTGAAAAAGCTATTTTTGCTCTCTCAATGGATTTTCCGGTTCTGCATTGGGTTTTTTCTCTGGTTTGACATGCTTATAAGATGCCTGATTACCCTTGTCATCATTTGATTCTTTATGCGGATTTGATTCTTGCTCTGGCTTATTTGTCATATGTATCTCCTTCATATATCTATTAATAAATAAATAAATATGATATCTGCTGCTAAACATCAATGTTATTTATGTTGTACATTCAGTTTTCTAAAGAAACAAACTTTCCTTCAAGTGCTCTTTTACATTACATAATTCCTGAAGTCCATCTGAGCAAATAAGCTATTCAGCCTGATCGTAGACGGTACAGCAGAGAATATGAATTCGCGTGCGCGCCGATATCAAATACATGAAATTTTCTAACCTTACCCACTGCCGGAAAAAGTCTTTTCATCTCAGCAAAACCTTTAGGATGCTTGGCCTTAATCATTCGATACTAACCATCTAATGCAGTTTCAGCCTTTGGCCTCTTTTGAATTGCTTCAAGAATTCGAGCGCAGATGCTCACCTACATATATTCTATTGTATTTTGCTATTTCAGTTCTAAGTACTAAGAATTTATCAAAACGTAATCCTATTGAAATATTTTTCTTATAAACTATTCGTTGTGAGAAATTATGTTTAGATCCAAAAATTTTATCAGTAAAGAAAAACCCCGCCAACTGATGATTGAACGGGGATCGATCTTCATTAATATGTCTGATGATTTGGCACATTATTCAATATTTTTCAAGCAATCACGACACTGTTTGACCTCATCATGGTCACACGTGTAGTTAATTTCAGTCGCACCATGAAGACCAAATAAACAAAATATAAATTGCATCATGTTTTTCTCCTGAGTGTAAAAAGCTCGATCCAACATCAAGCTTTATTGCTTTAAATATAGAATGACTCAATACAAAATGATTGGATCAGCGATCTAGAACAACTTCAGTACTCAGCTCTGTTTAGCCTTTAAATAAAATTGAAGCTTTTGGGGCTAAGTTCGTACAGGCTCTTCAGCTTGAGTCGTCTGATCCTTTTTACAATGATCACTTTTACAATGCTTGCTGCTCATCATCTGACACATTTTCTCTTTGCAAGATTTAAAACAACAGCCGACCATCACGCCCATGCCAAATGCGCATATACATCTCATCATAGCTTTGTCCTGTCTTTTCGTGAAAAGAGATATATAAATAACATCTATTCATGTATCTCTCCTGAGGGAATTTTCAGGCTTTATGTTGTGTATGAAAACTTATGTGAAAGAGAGTGAGCAAAAAATACAATCAGCAAAGAAAAAACAAGATTTAAAACGGAAAAGAAAAAGCCTGTTTAACTCTCCTAAATTAAACAGGCCTTATAATGTGCTGATTTTTAATTATTCTCATTAAGTTCTTAGAATGACGCCAAGATATCACTAGCCATGCAGCCAATCTGTGTAGGATATATAGATGCAATGTTTCAAAATATGAAAAAACCATTACTTTTGTTAATTAAATGACTGTAATTTATCCAAAAATATTTTTAATGAGAAAATAAGATTACTAAATAACCAAAACCCAAGAAGAATTGCTAAACCTATAAGTGAGAATGGGTTAATTTAGATTTTTAGAAGAAAATTCCTTATTTCAGTCAATATCGGATGTTATGAATGTTCAATGTCTCATAAAGTTTATAGATCATTGCTTTCTTTTTAGTCATTTCTCTCTATAATTTTTCATATGAGCAATAACAATATTTTGGCAGCATGAAAAATCGCATCCTAATTACTTTATTGATGAGTCTGGCAATAAGCGGCTGCCAAAAACAGCAAGCAGAGAATTCAGCCGAGGCTGCTGCAAATATTAAAGCGCAGTTTGAACAGTCAGATAATCAACTCAGTGCTTATCTGGACAAACTCGACTCTTCAACAATTAGTCTGGAAGAAAGAACACGCATCCTGTGTGAACAATATCCTAAAGAATATAAAGATAACTATATGCCTGCTCTGCTAAAACTTGCACCCAAGGAATATACAGAAAAAGAGTTGCTCACAGACCTAGACAATGCCTTGAATTTCTACAAGCTAAAAGCCAATATTCAGTGTTAATAAATACTTAGTCTAATCGTGCAATGAAATATAAAAAAAACCGCCTGAATCAGGCGGTTTTTTTATGAAGAGCATATATCTTAAAAAAGATTAACGCTGTGGCTTTCACTGATCTTGTTGATTACGTGAACGTTGTTGTTGCTGGTTACTGTTTTGCTGTGGCTGTTGTTGCTGTTGGCCTTGCTGGTTTTGTTGCTGCTGGTCGCGCTGTTGCTGGTTGTGTTGACCACCCTGCGGCTGTTGTTGTTGCTGGTTATTTTGTTGCTGATTTGGGTTTTGCTGGTTGTTTTGTTGACGCTGCTGATCTTGATTGCGCTGTTGATTTTGCTGTTGCTGTTGTTGCTGCTGTTTCTGTTGGTCTTGCTGTTGATTATTAGCCATGGTGGTATTCCTTACTATTTGCTTTAAATTAAAAGCCGATAGGTTTCGACTTAATATCTACTCTACGCATTTTTCAGATTTCGCCAACCTTTAACCTGTTACAGATTAATTCAATGTAAAAAATAGTAAGATAAGTACTTGAAGTGGAGATTAATGCGCAACATAAATTACCTGATATAATGCAACAGAAACATAATGAAAGACTTTATAGGTCAAAAATTTATTATCCAATAAAAGGAATAACTTAAGTCCTATTTCATATATAGGAAAATTTTTAATAAAATTTAAAAAGCGTTATTAAACAGAACCACTTAATAACTATACTATTGATATTTATAAATATATAAAAATAAATCTAAATCTTCTATATTTTTAAAAAATTAAATAAAACATTAAAAATACAATTCTTTTTGAATATTCTTAAGTGTAAGGAAATACGATACTTAACATGACCTCACCAATAAAACTTAAGCTGTTTCGAATTTACCTTGACTTTAATTCAAATATTTTTACTTATTATTTTGGTATAAACTTAGATCAAATCATTGTTTGTAATTATATTTATTAATCTATTGATAATTAATAAGCCTCTTTTAAAGAGGCTTATTAAATTCAGTTTTTATTAGATATTGACCACTTTGACGATAATCGTTTGAGTATCTTCCTGCTCTTCGGCCAGATGCAAACGTTTAAGCTCTTTGCTTTTTACTTTGAACTGTAAATTCTGATAAGAAATTGTGCTTGGTATCTGATCAAAATATTGACCATCAGCGTCAATTTCTTCCTGAAATAATGGTGTACCCAATTGATAGTCAAGACTTTTTAAGACTACATATTTTACTGTGGTTTTCATTCCAACACCCTACTTTCACTAAGCACTTTATTTTTATTTTTACCACTGTTCCGCCTGAGAAGAAACCTCTATTTTTGAAAATAGCCCAAGCTTTAACCATTCAGATTTTGCGATCAGATCAACATGAAATTACACTAATCTATGAAAAAAATTTTAACTTTCATAAAAATATAAATATACTTGGAGTTGATCGACAGAAAAAATCTGTCTAAATTGATCTAAAATCGCTCCCACAAAGAAAATATAGAGACTATGATAAAAACCTGTTGCGGCTTACTCGAAGAGAAAAACATAAAAATTGCCTTTATCGAAAGCGCAAGTTCTGGATATCTCAGTAGCCAGTTCTCCATTTGTAAAGGAGAAGGTGCCGAAATTCTGATTGGTGGTTTGATCTGTTACGATGTAAGTGTCAAGACTTCAGTATTGGGCATTTCCAAGAATCTGATCAATAGTCATACTGCGGAATCTATGCCGGTAACAGTTGCTCTGGCGGAAGCAGGTAAAAAAATGTTCCGTGATGCTGACTGGATTATCGCCTGTACAGGGTTACTTAAACCAGGTGGTAGCGCGACACCAGAGAAACCGGAAGGAACATTTTTTGTGGCCATTAATGACGCCACGCAAATCCATCAGTTCCAGTATTATCTCAAAGGCTCGCCACTTGAACGCCTCAACAAACTGTCAGCTGTGGTTGCACATGACATGATCAATCTGTTGAATAACAGCTAAGCTTTCAAAGTTACTGTATAGCCTGAATAAGCTTCATTATTTCTACCGTATTTTAAGATAGATTGGCATGATCAAATGCCAATCTATTTTTTTGAGGGTGGAATGACCATGAATATTAAAACTGCACTGCTTCTGCTCCCTCTGAGCTTGCCCACTCTGGCTTTCGCTACCGTAGGCGGTCCACAAAATATTGAAGTTCTAGGCTATGAAGTCAAAGAACAGAAGCTTTATATCATGCGTCATTATCTTGATGGTCGTGGACGCTTGCCTCAACTGTATTATTATAATTTTAAATCCCAAAAATCAAATCAGCTGGTTCAGGTCAATTCCTTATATATCAATCCTAAAACCAAGCGCATCGATTATGATCAAGACAGTCGCAAGTTTGATCAAGACATTGCCAAAATCAAAAAACGTTTAGTTCCATTAAATCCGGTTCAAAAATCAAAGCCACAGCTTAAGGTCTTAAAGACAAGAAAAGGTAGCGCACCTGCCTGGCATGACCCTCAGGAAAAAGTGCCAAAATGGACCTATCAATATCAAGTGAAATCCGGCTTACAAAAAAGCCCGGTTCAGCAAGCCGTCAGTTATCAGCAAGGCTTAAAAATTAGCCAAGCCTATAAAGTTCCGCGACAGAATAAGACCCTAGTAATAGTAAAGTATCTGGGTATTCCTTTTGAAACAGGTTATAGCATTGAAGATCCAGCACTGTTAAGTCGATAACTAAACCGATAAAAAAATAAGGTCTCAATTGAGACCTTATTTTTTATTTTTACTACAGAAACAGATTAAGCTGCGGTAGAACGTTCAGCGATTGGCACTACTTTACGCAGTTCAGGACCGGTATAGTCCGCGCTTGGACGGATAATACGGTTGTCTGCACGCTGTTCCATCACATGCGCTGCCCAGCCTGTCACACGCGACATGACAAAGATCGGGGTAAACAGCTTGGTTGGAATGCCCATGAAATGATAGGCAGATGCATGGAAGAAATCCGCATTACAGAATAATTTCTTCTCACGCCACATGACTTCTTCACAGCGTACAGAGACTGGATACAGTACCGTATCACCGACATCTTTGGCCAAACGCTCAGACCAGACTTTGATAATGCCATTACGCGGATCATTGTCCTTATAGATCGCATGACCGAAGCCCATGATTTTTTCTTTACGTTCCAGCATGCCCAGCATTTCACGCTCAGCTTCTTCTGGTGATTTCCAGTTTTCAATCATGTCCATCGCAGCTTCGTTAGCACCACCATGTAAAGGGCCACGCAAGGAACCGATTGCACCGGTAATACAGGAATGCATATCTGACAGCGTTGATGCACACACACGAGCGGTAAAAGTCGAAGCATTGAATTCATGCTCTGCATACAGAATCAAGGAAACATTCATTACCTGTTCATGTAGCTCATTTGGTTTTTCACCATGCAGAAGATGCAGGAACTGTGCACCAATCGAATCATCGTCAGTATTTTCTTCAATACGTACGCCGTCATGACTATAACGATACCAGTAACAAATGATTGCCGGCAAAGTTGCCAAAATGCGGTCTGCGATATCCTGTTGCTGCTCAAAAGACTGCTCAGTTTCAAGATTGCCCAGCATGGAAACGCCAGTACGCATCACATCCATTGGATGCGAGTCGGCAGGAATACGCTCAAGGACTTCTTTTAATGCCTGAGGTAAAGTGCGCAAGGATTTCAGTTTGGCTTTGTAGGCAGCCAATTGCTCTGCTGTCGGCAATTCTCCGAAGAAAATCAGATAAGCGGCTTCTTCAAACTGGCAATGTTCAGCCAGATCCTGCACGTCATAGCCGCGATAGGTCAGACCTGCGCCACTTTTGCCTACTGTTGAAAGTGAGGTTTTACCTGCCACTTGTCCGCGCAATCCTGCGCCAGTGAGTACTTTTCCTTCAGCCATTTTTTTAATTCTCCTGTTTAAACAGTTTATCTAATGTGTCTTCGAAGCTGTGATAATCTAAAAATTCGTAGAGTTCTTTTCGTTGTTGCATAATATCCAGCACATTTACCTGAGTACCATGTTCGCGTACTGAACGCATCACTTCAAGTGCGGCTTTTTGCATTGCACGTGTCGCTGATAACGGATACAGCACCATGCCAATGCCCTGCTCCGCCAGTTCATCAACCGTATAATACGGTGTATCACCAAATTCGGTAATATTTGCCAAGACTGGCACACCGACCGCATCACACACTGTACGGTACATGGTGATATCGGTCATCGCCTCAGCAAAGATCGCATCTGCACCCGCTTCAACACAGGCAGAAGCACGATCAATCACTGCTTGCAAGCCTTCTTTTTGTAGCGCATCGGTACGCGCCATCACCACGAAGTTTGAATCGGTTTTCGCATCTACAGCCGCTTTGATACGATCGACCATTTCCTGCTGCGATACGATTTCTTTATTTGGACGATGACCACAACGCTTCTGTGCCACCTGATCTTCAATATGAACCGCAGCGGCTCCTGCTGCAATCATCTGCTTAATCGTGCGGGCAATATTTAATGCACCGCCCCAACCGGTATCGATATCAACCAGTAAAGGTGTATCCACACGTTCAGTGATCCGGCGTACATCTTCAAGAACATTATCCAGGCTGGTCATGCCCAGATCAGGCAAACCATAAGAATAATTCGCGACACCCGCACCTGATAAATAAATGGCTTTATAACCGACCTGTTTGGCCATCATGGCAGCATAGGCATTTACCGTGCCCATAATTTGCAATGGTTTCTCGACTTCAAGCGCTTGTCTAAATCTTAAACCTGCAGACATTTGTTCTGTCATCTTCCTTTTCCACAGTCTTGGCTATAATTATTGAAATTCGAGTATACTCATTTGGCTTGCTCATTCCATAACCCGATAGAACAAATACTCTAAAACTTTAGTCAAATTTTTAAGTTTTGCTTTACCTAATTAGCAAATAGCGCACTTATCTAGCGCAATTATGAAATATGTGCATATATTTGCTATGATGGCGTTTCAATCTCTATTGACATGTTGATGTACTATCTCCTATGCAAGACCTCGCCCTAGAACCGCTCGCCAAAGATCTGCCACAGACCAAACGTGGTCATGAGCGTTGTATTGCGCTGCTGATCAGTGCAACCGAGCTATTTCTGGAACGGGGTTATGATGCTGTGTCTCTGGATGATATCGTCCAGCATGCCGGTGGCTCCAAAGCCTCTATTTATAAGTACTTTGGCAATAAAGAGGGCTTGTTTAAAGCCATCTGCGATTATCGTCGTATCAAGTTTTTTGAAGATATCAGTATTCCGATCGAACTGATGGCACTGGATTTTCGTAGTTATTTAGTACACACGTTGCTTAATTTTTATCACCAGATTATGCAACCGGAAAACTCGGCCTTTATGCGTCTGGTGCTGGAACAAAGCCAGCGTAATCCTGAACTTGCTCAGCATATTCATGAGCGAGGCCCGGTGCATGTGCAAAGTGCCATTGCCACGGCTTTAGAACAGGCAGATGCGCAAGGTTTATTGCATTGCGAAAATCCACAATATTCGGCGCAGCTGTATTTTGGTATTTTGCGCAATCTGGAATGGCGTATTCTGATGGGAATTCCGGTACAGGAAGATGATCAGGAAATCGACAAATACATCAGTTATTGTGTGGATCGCTTTTTAGACGGTCATCAAAAAGTCTAGTTTTTTGCATTTTTCATTGCTTATAGTATATTAGCCGATTCCGTATTTTTTTCTTAAACTAACCAACAACTGATTGTTGATCGAGTTTTTCGGCAATTATTGTGGAGTAACGAATGGCTCTCCGTCACTTTCTCACCTTACGCGATTTATCAACTTTAGAACTTAACCAGATTTTGCAACGCGCAATTGAGCTTAAGCGCAAACAGCATAACAATGAAGTGTTCCAACCATTTGTTGGTAAAGTGATGGGCATGATTTTTGAAAAATCCAGTACCCGTACGCGTGTTTCGTTTGAAGCTGGCATGAGCCAATTTGGTGGCAGCGCAATTTTCCTGTCTTCACGCGATACCCAGTTAGGTCGTGGTGAACCGATTGAAGATTCTGCACGTGTGATTTCAAGCATGCTGGATATCGTAATGATCCGTACTTTCGGTCATGATATCGTGGAGCGTTTTGCATCTTATTCGAAAGTTCCTGTGATTAATGCGTTGACTGATGACCACCATCCTTGCCAGCTACTTGCTGATATGCAGACTTATGTAGAGCAACGTGGCTCAATCGAAGGGAAAACTGTTGCCTGGATTGGTGATGGCAACAATATGTGTAACTCTTATATTGAAGCTGCACATATGTGGGGCTTTAATCTGAAAATTGCAGCGCCAAAAGGCTATGAACCACAAGAAAAATTCCTGTCTGAATTTGCGCATTGTGTGGAACTGGTTCCTTCTGCTGAAGATGCAGCGGTGAATGCTGATCTGATAGTGACTGACGTTTGGGCAAGCATGGGCCAAGAAGAAGAACAGAAGATCCGTGAAAAAGCCTTTGCAGATTATCAGGTAAATGAACGTCTGATGGATCTTGCACATCCAGATTGCTTGTTTATGCACTGCTTGCCTGCGCATCGTGGCGAAGAGATTTCAGAAAATCTGCTTGACCATAAAAATGCCGTAGTTTGGGATGAAGCTGAAAATCGCTTGCACGCGCAAAAAGCCTTGGTTGAATTCCTGATTAATGAAAATCTGAAAAAAGACTAATTTTTTAAGATGAATCTTCACAAATTAAGCACCAATCTCTGGTGCTTTTTTTGTCTCAGCTCTTATAATCATTGTGAAATGGAATAAAAAGTGATTTTATACAATGCAAAAAAAATATTGGGCTTTGGCACTCTTGACTGGTTTTAGCAGTGCTGTCTTACCGGTGCATGCTTCTGAATTTGACCAATATCTTCAAGAAAAAAATATTATTGACAGCAAATTTAAAATTCAGAAAAAAGCCGAACTGAATGAATTACTCGCAGTGCTCAGTGCAGAAGATTCCAGAACTTTACCATTGCAGATTGATCAAAATACGATTATTGAACAATTACAGTTAAGTGCCAATAAAACCACACTGAAAGGCATGATCATCACGCCCGATTTTAGCCAGTTTGAAAAAGACTTGGGGCGCAAAGAAGTGATGAAAGTCATTCGCAATAATCTGCTCAATAATTGTGAAATTTTCTTTGAACATCGCTATCAAATTGCGAACCCATACAAGGTTGAACTCAGCCTGAACTCGCAGACACAAACCTATAAAACTGATATTTCCCAGAAAGATTGTAAATTAAAATAATCTAACTAAATAAGACATCAAGTTTGATTTGAAATTAAAAAATCCAAAAACAAAAAAAGGTAGCTGTGGCTGCCTTTTTTAATAAGGTTTACTGTTATATCTTGCTAACGCACCAAGCCTTGCGGCTGCAAAATAATAATCAACGCGCCCAGTATTACCACCATGCCACCAAGTAGATCCCAACGCGATAGAGTCACTTGATCAACGAAGCGCAACCACATTAGCGCTGAAAAAATATAGATACCACCATAAGCGGCATAGATCCGTCCTGAAGCAGCTGGATGCAAGGTTAACAGCCAGACAAAAGCCGCCAAAGCCAGAGCTGTCGGAATCCATAACCAGTGGCTTCTCCCCTGATTTAAAATCAGATAGGGAAAATAACAACCTAAAATTTCCATCAATGCCGTGACTAAAAACAGTAAAAATGTCGTGAACAGCTTGGTAACTTGAATATCCATAATTTATCTTTTAAATGATATGAATTTGATAATTTAAAATATGAGTCCATGAAAAAACCCGTGCAAGCACGGGTTTGATCCTTCTTATTAATTAAGCTGGTTCAGCAGTCTGGTCTTCAAAGACTTCAAGTTTTAAACCTACAGGCTTACCATTTTCTTTTTTCACCGATACTGCAACATTGCCGCCATTTTCAGCCAGCTCACCAAACAGGATCATCTCAGCCAGCGGTTTTTTCAGGTGTTCCTGAATCAAACGTTGCATTGGACGTGCGCCCATTAAACGGTCATAGCCATGTTCTGACATCCATTCACGTGCACTCTGATCCACTTCCAACATGACTTTTTTGTCATCTAGTTGTGCTTGAAGTTCAGTCAGGAATTTATCTACAACATTTTCAATAATGCTGCTTGGTAATGCCTTGAACTGAATCACGCCATCAAGACGGTTACGGAATTCTGGCGAGAAAACTTTCTTCATCGCTTCCTGATTATCGTTACTATTGTCCTGTTCCATAAAACCAATGCTGACACGTGAAATACTTTCAGCACCAATATTGGTGGTGAGTACCAAGACCACGTTACGGAAATCAGATTTACGCCCGTTATTATCAGTCAATGAACCATGATCCATAATCTGCAATAAGAGGTTAAACACATCTGGATGCGCTTTTTCGATCTCGTCTAGCAACAGCACACAATGCGGATTTTTGTGAATCGCATCGGTGAGCAAGCCACCCTGATCAAAACCGACATAGCCCGGAGGTGCACCGATCAAACGTGACACTGCATGACGTTCCATGTATTCCGACATATCAAAACGAACCAGTTCCACACCCATCTGTTTCGCGAGCTGCTTGGTCACTTCGGTTTTACCAACACCTGTAGGACCCGCAAAGACAAAACTACCTACAGGCTTATCTGGAGACTTCAAACCGGCACGTGACAGTTTAATTGCAGAAGCCAAGGCCTCAATCGCTTCATCCTGACCAAAGACCACACGTTTTAAATCACGCTCAAGATTTTCCAGCACACTCTTGTCATCTTTAGAGACAGTTTTTGGAGGAATACGCGCAATTTTAGAAACGATGTCTTCAATATTTTCTACGGTGATTAAACTGTCATCTTGTTCTGCTTTGAGACGGCGCTGAGCACCGGCTTCATCAATGACATCAATCGCCTTATCTGGCAAGAAACGGTCGTTGATAAATTTCGCAGAAAGTTCTACCGCAGACACTAAGGCTTGATCTTCATATTCCACATGATGGAAATCTTCAAACTTCGATTTCAGACCACGTAGGATATCAATAGTCTCAGAAATAGATGGCTCATTCACATCAATTTTCTGGAAACGACGCGATAAAGCATGATCTTTCTCAAAGACCTGACGGTATTCCTGGAATGTGGTTGACCCGATGCAGCGTAAAGAACCATTTGCCAGCGCCGGTTTGATCAGATTCGATGCATCCATGGTACTGCCCATACTCGAGCCTGCACCAATAATCATGTGAATTTCATCAATAAACAGCACTGCTTCAGGTTTCTTTTTCAACGCATTTAAAAGCTGTTTCAAGCGTTTTTCAAAATCACCGCGGTATTTGGTTCCTGCCACCAAAGCACCAATATCCAGACTGAAGATTTCAGCATTTTCTAGCGGTTTTGGCGCTTTACCATTGACAATTAACCAAGCCAGCCCTTCAGCAATCGAGGTTTTACCGACACCTGGATCACCGACAAGGAGTGGGTTATTTTTACGACGGCGGCAAAGAATTTGCGCGGCACGCTCGATTTCTTTTTCACGACCAATCAATGGATCGGTCTTGCCTTTTTGTGCTTCAACATTGAGGTTGGTTGTATAAAGCTCAAGTGGACCTGAACTTGCTGAAGATGCCGATTCGCCATCTAGGTCTTCGATTTCTTCTTCAGATTGTACATCTTCTTTACGGGTACCATGAGACAGGTACTGAGTCAGGGTCAGACGGTTAATTTGATGACGTTTAAGCAGATAGACTGCAAATGAGTCACGCTCAGAATACATGGCAACCAGAATATCAGCACCTTCTACAGTACGATCGCCGCCGCTTGACTGCACGTGAAAAATCGCACGTTGCAAGATCCGGTCAAAGCTTTCTGTCGGGTGTGGTGCCTGATCACTATTTTCACCAAGTTTAGGGGTATGTTGTTCTACGTACTCTTCTAATTCCTTACGCAACACGATGATGTCCGCACCACATGCTTTGAGAGCATTTACGGCAGAATCATTGTCGAGTAAGGCTAACAATAAATGTTCTACGGTCAGGAACTCATGTCTCTTTTGACGAGCCATGCTGACAGCCAAACGTAGTGATACTTCTAATTGACGACTGAGCATGTAACCCCCTTAATCTTTAGGCTCTATTTGGCAAAGTAACGGATGACCTTGTGATCGAGCATAATTATTGACTTGGTTCGCTTTGGTCTCCGCAATGTCTCGAGGATAGACCCCAGCTACACCCTTTCCTTCATAATGTACAGTTAGCATTACTTGTGTAGCTTGGTCAAGATTCATTGCAAAGTATTGTTGTAAAATTTCAATTACAAACTCCATCGGCGTATAGTCGTCATTTAATAAAACAACGGCATACAACGGTGGACGTTTCAGTTCTGGCGGTGCAGTCTGTACAGCTAGGTCAGAATCACCGTCTTCAGAGGGTTCATTTGCTAAACGTGGGCTGATATGCCAATCAACAATTCCAGACTCATTAAAAGAATTTTTAATATCACTTAAACACATTTGACGTTTATTGCTTGGCATAAGATTTATATTTCACACTTAATTTGCATTTGCTTCAGTTTTCGGAATTTCTGACAAGGTGGCAGACTGATTTTCGACTGCTTTGCCCTGTTCCCAACTAAAACGACGAATCACAGGTTTGGCACCAGTAAGACGCACTTCAATAAATTCTGGCTTAAAGCCTTTCGGCATGGTCCAGCGACCAGTGAGGCGCTCATAATTTTCAAAATTAAAGTTTTTATCTTCCAGTGGCACCACCAGAATTTCAGTCCCTTTAATCAGGCGCAGTTCCACGCTACCTGAGGCACGACTTTTGCCTGGACTGACCTGAACCAGATCAATCTGATATTCAAAGGCATTTTCCGGCAAAGGTTTAATCGACAGGTTTTGAACCGCCAATGCCAAACCACCACGCTGACGCAAGATCTCGCGATAAATGGTTCCTACACTTTCAGCCTGCACCTGTTCATCACGTGCCTTGGTCATGGCCAGATACAGATCATTGGCGTTACTGACAGCTAGATCACGCTCCTGAACCGCAGTATTCAGCGTCTTGTTCAGTGTTTCAAGACTGGCTTTCTGAGTCTGTACTACATCGACCAGTTGCTCTGCATCTGCATCATAACCCGCCGCAGTCAAACCCTGACGATGTCCTACGGTATATCCGAGTACGCCACTGCTTAAGATCAATACAGCCGCACCAATGGCCAAGGGCGTATTACCTTTCATGAATGGTTTCTTAGTCCCGGGTTCCTGAGGAAGCGTCGTATTTGACTCGTTATTCGGCATTTTGATCTCTTGTTTGCTTTAATCAAGACACACATTTAAATGCAAATCTAAATGTGTGTGAAGTTCTAATACGTTTTTTATGGTAATAAACCAATATTATTTAAGCCAGCGTCTTCAGCAAAACCAAACATCAGGTTCATGTTTTGTACAGCCTGACCTGCTGCCCCTTTTACCAGATTGTCTTGTGCAACCAGTACAACCAGTTTCGTTGGTTGTGGCTTATACAAGGCAATACGCAACTGATTCGCTCCACGCACTGAACGGGTTTCGGGTGAGCTACCCGCCGGCATAACATCGACAAATGCTTCATTGGCATAGAACTGCTCATATAGCGCTTGTAAATCTGCTGATTGGCCTGCTTCAGTTAAATCGATATAGATGGTCGACAACATACCACGAATCATCGGCACCAAATGCGGTACAAATAAAATATGATCAAACACATTTTTTTGACCTGAAATTTTTTCCAATGCTTCGACAATTTCAGGGTGATGACGATGACCCGCTACACCATAGGCCTTAAAATTATCGGAATTTTCAGAATAAATCATGCCCAGACTGGCTTTACGACCTGCACCTGATACACCAGATTTGGCATCGATAATAATGCTTTCAGGTTTCACCAATGCTTCAGCCGCTTTTAAGAGTGGCGCCAGACCCAACTGAACTGTAGTTGGATAACACCCCGG
The DNA here is from genome assembly GCF_024129595.1 of Acinetobacter lwoffii. GTDB lineage: Bacteria > Pseudomonadota > Gammaproteobacteria > Pseudomonadales > Moraxellaceae > Acinetobacter > Acinetobacter lwoffii_O. The sequence goes on from NZ_JAMXXS010000014.1 coordinate 23,995, forward strand.
ATTCCCGATCACACTGGCCTTTTTAATTTCTTCACGATTTAGCTCAGATAAACCATAAACAGAATCTTTTAACAGTTCTGGACATGCATGTTGCATGCCATACCATTTTTCAAACTGTTCAAGATCTTGTAAACGAAAATCTGCCGCCAAGTCGATCACTTTGGTATTTGCAGCAACCAGCTCTTCGGCATGTTTCATTGCGACACCATGCGGCGTTGCAAAGAACACCACATCGCATGATTTTAATAAACCCAGACTCAAATCAGAAAATTTAAGATTGGTATGCCCGCGCAAGCTTGGGAACATGTCATCTACACGACGACCTGCTTCAGTACGTGATGTCAGTGCTGTTACATTTACATCTGGATGTCGTAGCAAAAGACGCAAAAGTTCAACGCCTGTATAACCCGTACCACCCACAATACCCACTGAAATCACGATGATTACCTCAAATAAATGTTTCCTTTATAAGGCCTAGTATGACAGGAAGTTGAGGTTTTCTAAACCATTTCACTGGGGTTTGCTGGTTTTTTAATTGATACGTAGGATAAGGCCAGTTTAAATGATTAAATGCCTAGATTGCTTAGGCTATTTCAATAAAATAATCCTGACCTGTTAATTATGGTTTCAGGCACCCCACCAATATGGCAACGGCGTATTTTTCAGCGCTTTACGATGCTGCTGGAAATGCTGATCATGCTTGGCAACTTCTGCCCAAAAGCGTGGACTATGATCAAAATGCTTTGTATGTACCAGCTCATGGACAGCAACATAACGCGTGACTTGTTCAGGAAATAATACCAGCGCACTGTTCAACATAATGTCATGCTTGGCTGAACAACTACCCCACCGGGTTTTAGGTTGTCGAATATTGCAGTCTTTAAAAGGTAAATGACATTGCTGTGAGACGAGATTTAAATATGAAGGAAGCTGTTCTTTTGCGTAGGCAATCACGAAAGCTTTTAAATATTCTTCAGGATGTCGGTCACTGATCCAAAGCTGTAGATCTTCATGATCAAAAATGAAGTTGTTCTTCTGGCTTTGATAAGAAATTTGCACAGGCGCTTTTAGATTGAATAACCGCAGCTCACTCGGTAGCGTCCGGTCAATATTTTCGATTTTTTCTTGCTGGGATTGCCAGGTTTTAATCAACCAACTTTCAGATTGTTCAATAAAATGCCGTATCTGTTTTTTGCTGCAAAAAACCGGGGCTGTGAGGCGAATCTGGGTCGCATCGACACGCAAACGTAACCGGGTTGAACGGACATTTCGGGTGATTTGAATTTCGGGTAGGTCGGATAAGGTCATTATAGTTTTTTTAATCTCCCCAACCCCCTCTTTGAAAAAGAGGGGCTTTTAAAAGTCTCCCTTCTTGCACTTGTTTTAAAGCAGTGCTTCAAAACTTCGCTCAGGGAGATTTAGAGGGATTTTTTCTAGAAAGTTTAATTAAACCGCTGTACGCTCTTCAATTCCGTTATCAGTCGCGACAATGGCGATATCTGCTTTATTAATCGCAAAGATACCGTTACACACCACGCCCGGAATATCGTTTAAGGTTTTTTCCAGTTCAAGTGCATTTAGAATATTCAGGTTGTACACATCTAAAATCACATTACCGTTGTCAGTGACCACACCTTCACGGTACGCAGGATCGCCACCTAAAGATACGATTTTACGCGCGACTGCAGAACGCGCCATTGGAATCACTTCTACAGGAAGCGGGAACTCACGCCCTAATTGTCCAACCCATTTAGAATCATCCACGATACACACAAATTTTTTCGCAATAGAAGCAACAATCTTTTCACGTGTCAGCGCTGCACCGCCACCTTTGATCATATGCATATGACGATCAATTTCATCTGCACCATCAACATAAGCATCCAGACCACTGACAGAGTTCATATCTACCACTTCAATGCCGAGTTTTTTCAAGCGTTGTGCAGTTGCTTCTGAACTGGCTACCGCAGCTTCCAATTGCAGCTCAGGCAATAAGTCAATTAAAAAGTTTACAGTACTGCCTGTACCTACGCCTAAAATGCCCCCTTTTGGCAAGTGTTTTAAAGCGGCTTTGGCTGCTGCTTGTTTTTTCTCATCTTGGGTTGCATATAGACTCATGGCTTCACTCAACTATTTTGGACTTTTGCAGCTTTTTTAAACCGCAAAGCCGTGTGGTTTGTTACAATAAGCCCCTATTTTAAACTGTTAGATGGAAAATTAACATGCTGTCTCGTTTGGTTCGACAAATTTTACAAGCAACGGTCTACGATGTTGCAATCGAAACTCCACTCGAAGCAGCGCCACGAATTAGCGAACGACTCAATAATAATATCCGCTTTAAACGTGAAGATTTACAACCGGTTTTTTCATTCAAGCTACGCGGTGCCTATAACCGTATTAGTCAATTACCGAAATCACAAATGGAACGTGGCGTTATTACTGCTTCAGCGGGTAACCATGCACAGGGCGTGGCACTCTCAGGGAAAAAGCTGGGTATTCGCGCGATTATTGTGATGCCTAAAACCACGCCTGATATCAAGGTGCAGGCGGTTAAACGTCTGGGTGGCGAAGTGGTTTTACATGGTGATTCATTTGATGTTGCCAATAAATATGCGATTCAACGTGCCCAGGAAGATGGCATGACTTTCATTCCACCTTATGATGATGAATTGGTGATTGCTGGCCAAGGCACCATTGCCAATGAAATTCTACGTCAATGGCGTGATGTCGACTATGTGTTTGTCGCAGTTGGCGGTGGCGGCCTGATCGCAGGTGTTGCAGCCTATTTAGGTGATGTCGCACCACACGTTAAAGTCATTCCAGTGGAATACGACGAATCTGCCTGTTTAAAAGCTGCTTTAGAAGCAAATGAACGTGTGATTCTTCCATCTGTAGGTTTATTTGCTGATGGTACAGCCGTAGCCCAAATTGGTGAAAAACCATTTGATGTGATTCGTCTGCAAAAGTCGGACAATTCAGGCCCGATCGTGGAACCGAATGTAGTGCTGGTGAATACGGATGAAGTCTGTGCAGCGATTAAAGACACTTATGACGAATGCCGTAGCATTGTAGAACCATCTGGTGCAATGGCTCTGGCAGGTATTAAAAAATACGTGGCTGAACATGGCATCGAAGGGAAGAACATGGTGTCGATTGTCTGCGGCGCCAACATGAACTTCGACCGTTTACGTTATATCGCTGAACGTACCGAATTGGGTGAACGCAAAGAAGCGATTTTTGCCGTGACCATTCCGGAACAGAAAGGTTCATTCCTGAGTTTCTGCCGTGCATTACAAGGCCGTAATATCACTGAATTTAACTACCGTGCCAGCGATGCTTCTGCTGCGCAAGTCTTTGTCGGCATCAGTCTGAAAAATGGCGAGAAAGAACGTCAGGAAATTTATGAAACCTTAAAGTTCCAGTATGACGTTGACGATCTGTCTGATGACGAAGTGGCCAAACTGCATATCCGTTATCTGATTGGTGGTCATGCCGATATTGAAAATGAGCGCCTGTTCCGCGTGGAATTCCCGGAGCGTCCTGGCGCTTTACTGATGTTCCTGGAACGTCTTGGCCCAACCCATAACATTACCCTGTTCCACTACCGTAACCACGGCGCTGCTGAAGGACGTGTTCTGGTGGGTCTTGAAGCAACCGATGCACAACAGAATCCGGATGGCTTGATCGAAACTCTCGAAACCATTACCTATCCATATCAGGAAATTACCAATAATCTGGGTTATCAACGTTTCTTGAAGTAATTCTTTCAAACATAAACCGCCTTTCGAGGCGGTTTTTTTAGGATGATATTCTAGGCAGATTTAAAAATGTATCATGAATGAAAACACCAATTATCCATTAATTTCCAATCTTGTTAAAATTAAAAATAATTACAAAAACAGAACCTTAAGATATGAATATCACTTTTATTATTATTTTGCTCACCACTTTATTTGTCTATTTATACGGCTATCCAGCATACAAATTAAATCAAGAAGAAGATCGTGTTCGAACAAGTATGAAAAATATTCCCAGTAATGCAACCGCAAATAACCTCAGCAACATCGCTGGTATAGAGGCACATTCAGAAATACTCAACCAGTATCCCAAATTTGTTTATATTTTTCTAAATCATTATAAAGAAGTGAAATTAGATCCTAAAATTTCAGCTTTTGTAAAAAGCTTTTCTTGTGCCTCAATCGATAATTTAAAAACTTATCCTCAACTCAAACGCCAAGCCACACTCAATATCATGAAGGATGATCATCATGAATTCGAATACATCATCCAAAACAGCTATGGAACCTTATATACACATCGTCAGGTTATGTCTGACTGTCCAAATTTTCAATCTGTACCTCAGATGAAAGAAGCGTAAATACTTCAAAGATCTGTACTATTTTTACCTAAAAACTATAGCTGAAGAATCGCCTTCTCATTACCATAGCGGATATAACGAATGACATAAAGATAACGAAGGACAATCCATGGCATTATTTGCAGTCATCGGGCTTGGCAGTTTCGGTGCGACCGTGGCCACACAGCTCATCAGCCTGAAGCATGAAGTGATCGGAATCGATCTGAATAAAAAATATGTCGAAAACATTTCTGATCAGCTGACCCATGCCGTGATTGCCGATGCAACCGATGAACATGTACTCGATGAGCTGAACATTCAGCGCTGTGATGCCGTTGTCGTTGCGATTGGAGAGGATATTGAGGCCAGTATTCTATGTGTATTGCACTTAAAAAATATGGGCGTAAAGAAAATCTGGGTGAAGGCCAAATCCAAATCCCACCACATGATTCTGACCCATCTCAATGTTGAAAAAATCATTCATCCTGAAGAAGATATGGGCGTTCGAGTGGCACAGTCATTAAGCTATCCGATGGTCAGTCGTTATATGGCGCTTGAGGATGATCATTATATTGTCAAAATTGAAATTCATGCGGATCATCATGGTACGCCACTGAATCAGTTGATGAAGCATGCTCCTGAAATCACTACCTTATTACATAAACGCGGGTCTACCCTGCAATATCACGTAGATGCCAATCAGATTATCCAAGAAGGCGATATTTTACTGGTTGAAGGATTGTTGGAACCTTTGCGCCGTCTTGCTAAATACTTTAAACATCTATGAAAAGTTCTGATTTAAAGCAACACAGGACGATTAACCTCAGTCCTCCGAGCTTACTGGCTTTGGGTTTTCTCGGATTAATTCTGATCGGCTCACTGCTGCTGATGCTGCCTATTGCACATCATGGGGAAATCAGCTGGCTGGAGGCGATATTTACAGCAACTTCTGCTGTGACCATTACCGGGCTATCGGTGGTAAATGTCGGTGAAGCCTATACGGTATTCGGCCAAATCGTGATTATGTTTTTGTTGCAATGCGGTGGCTTGGGTTTTATGACTTTTGCCATTCTGGCAGTAATGAGCCTGGCACCGCAAATGGGGCTAAAACAGCAAGTCATGGCACAGGAGTCGATCGGACAAACCAGTCTGAAGAAAGTCAGTTTTACCATTAAAGCCGTGTTTTTATATTCCCTTTTTTTTGAAGCGATCGGCACGCTGATTCTGACCTTGTCCTGGCTCAAAGAATATCAGTTTAGCGATGCACTATTTTATGCAGCCTTTTATAGTGTCTCCGCTTTCAATAATGGTGGATTTTCGCTTTTTCCAAACAGTCTGATGAGTTTTTCAGGGCAATATCTGATTACCTTTACCATCAGTATGCTGTATATCATTGGCGGTATCGGTTTTCTGGTGCTGATGGACGTCAAAGAACATAAGCGCTGGCGTAAGTTGAGTACCAATAGCAAGCTAATCCTCTCAACGATTCTGGGTCTGAACCTAAGTGCTTTTATCGTACTTTGGCTACTAGAGGCTTCCAATCCACACACCTTGGGTCTCATGAGTATAGGCGATCAGGCCGTGAATGCCTGGTTCCATGCCACCGTTCCCCGCTCTTCAGGTTTTAATAGCTTGCCAATGGAACAAATGAGCGATGCATCCAGTCTCATTACCATGCTGCTCATGTTTATCGGGGGCGGTTCCTTAAGTACGGCGGGCGGCATTAAGGTCGGTACGTTTATTATTGTGGTCATCAGCGTAATCAGTTTTTTAAGACGCGAAGATGAGATCCGGCTGTTTAATCACTCTATTCCTGAAAAAACTACGTTTAAAGCATTGGCCGTCGTGTGTATTACTGCAGCATTGATCATGATGGGTTTTATGAGCTTATTAATCCTGGAACCTGAGCAGGATTTTCTGGATCTGTTGTTTGAAGCCGTGTCTGCGGCCTGTACCGTCGGTTTGTCCCGAGGGGTAACTGAGGAGCTACAACCGGCCAGTTTGATCATTCTAATGTTGTTAATGTTCGCAGGGCGTCTAGGGCCACTGACGCTTGCTTATTTTATTGCGACTCCGAAAAAGAGTCGTCTCAAACATCCACCTTCAGAAATACAGATTGGCTAATTTATCTATAAAAAAACCATGCCGCAGCATGGTTTTTTTATTTTCATTCCAAGATGTTTAAACTTGGAATCCTAGAACCAGTTCATCAAGGAAACACCTAAACCGACATACGTGGCACGGTGATTATAATCAATCAGGCTTTCTCCGTAACCGTCAAAAAGCTGGAATTGGCCACGCAAACGCCCACTGATCGGGAATGACCAGTCGAACTGTACGGCTCCACGGTTGTCATCTCCACCTTTTAAGGTATGTCGCAGCATCAATGAAAAATCATGCTCCTTATAACGATAAAATGCGGTCATGTCTCCACGGCCAATATAGTTTTTGATTTCGGGATTGTTATCGTCTTCTCGCTTCTCTTCAAAGCGATACCAAGGACGAACCATCAAGGCAAAATTGTCTTTTTCAAAACCAAGATTCAGCATCACCCGATTCCAGCTGCGCGATAATGGATCAGAACGGCCATTGGACTGATGATTGATGGTCAGTCCCAACATACGCCAGTTCAGACCTAAAAGATCATAGTTGGTACGGAAAATTAAACTGGCTTCAGGCTCATAGTTAGTTTCACGAAACGGACGTGATTCTTCCGAGTTATACACTTGCCAACGCGAAGATTGGGTATAACCAAGCCAAAGATCACCATTATCGCCCAAAATATTTTCAACGGCCTTGGTCTTTAAAGACAACTGAAACTTTGCTTCGGTTGAGGTAAGATTTTGGTCTTCCTTCACTGTGTTTTCTGGATTTTCACTTTGAGGGAATTCATTTTTCTTTGATGTCCAGAAACCTGGCATCAAATACACCGGCTGATAAGAACGAATGTTCCAGGTGCCTAATTTACTTTCCGGAGAGAGTTCCCATCGGCTATCCAGCAAAGACAGATTCGGCGTCAGCTTTGATCCTTCAGAAGCATAAATATTGGAAACAGTTTGGCCAATTTTCGCTTTTAAATTATCGGGTTCAGGCGCAATTTCTGCTGCTGCACGACGTTCAGAAACGATTGCAGGCTTCTCAGTGACCGGAATTTTAAATAAAGCATCATAGCAAGCCAGACGCTCTGCACTACTTTCCAGTGCGGCACAGGCTTCGGCCGTTGCCGGCATGGGGCTGTTAACTACTATTTCTTCCGCATTCACTTGCGTCCCAACTGCACAGCCCAGCAAAACGCTCAGCTGCAGAGTTGAGCGCTTAAACGAATTAAGCGCCATCCCTTATCCTCTTCTTTTTATTTATAGAACTTGTTGAATTACAAAACCAAGCTGCTCCAGCATTTCACGTTTTGCCACTGGTGCCACAACTGCTTTCGTCGCCTGCTGCTCGACCAGATAGGTCTGTGCAACACGCTGCAAATCATCCAGTGTGACATTCAATAAACGTTCACGTAATTTTTTACGGAACGCTGGTGTACGTTGATGCAAGTAAGAATAACATGCAGTAATGGCTTCGCCTGCCGGTGAACCCGGTTTATCCATACTGGCGATCAGACCCAGAATGGCTTCTTCCAGTTGATGCGGCTGTTGTGGTGCATTGAGTAACCACTGGATACTGGCATCAAAATCCTGGAAAGTTTCTGCCAGACGTGGGTCACGGTAGCTATAGAAACGGAATGAACAGGCATTGCCGTCATAGCTCGCACCACCGCCATAGGCACCGCCTTTTTCACGAATGGCGCTGTGCAGGAAGCCATTACGCAAATAACCTGCCAGCACCATCAATGCAGCAGCATCAGGGTGTGAAACTTCAACAGCAGGATAAGCAGCCGCACAGAATTGGACATTGGCTTGAATCAACCAGGCTTCGTGCTGATCATGGGTTACTTTTTCGACTTGAGTCAGTGCAACTGGTGCAGAATCCACCGCAAGCTTGTCCCAGACATTCTGAATTTCTTCGATCAGATGCACAGACTGCGGCTCTTCACAGACTAACAGGAACTGCTTCGGCGCTTGCAACAAAACACGATGAATTCGTTTTAACTCGTCAATCAGAAGATCATATTCAGCCGGATCTTTTTCGATCTTAGACACCAGTTCGATCAGCCAGTTCAATGCACCCAAACCGGTATTGTGATAATCACGCAAAGCCAATGCACTATGCTGGCGTGAAGCCGTTTGCATTGCATAGCTATGTCCAGAACCGGAAATACGTGACTGCCAGCGCGTTTTACGCTGTTGTAACAGCTCGATAATACGGTCTTTTTCATCAAAACGAAGCTGTTCAAAACCAATCTTTAACAGACGGATCGCATCGAGATGATTCACCAAAGATTTGGTCGTTAGCGTCAACCAGGCAGTAATCTTGTTTTTGTCATCGACTTTAGAACGCAAAGATGCACCCATGCCCAGACCGCCACTTACCGCTGTTTGCAGTTGCTGGAACTCAAGATAATCATACTCACCCGCACCGACTTCACCCATCAGGATCGACAGCAGGTTAAAGTAAGGCGACTGCACCACTTCATCCGGAATATTGACCAGAACCTGTTGATAATAAATCCCATTGGTGCCGGCATGATACAGGTTCAACGGCGTATCAACACGGTTACAGATAATCTCACGCAACTGGCCTTGAACAATTTGCAATTCCGCAGGGACATCTTCCAGACCGACTTTCGGCAATAAATTCAAGTCATCCGGCGTGTCCTGACGCACATTCAATGCTTCAGTCTGCGCAATAATTTCAGCTTTCTGTTCTTCAGTCAGATTCTTGCCAATTTCAGCCAGACGCGCTTTTTCATCCGCTGCTTCTTTGGCAGATTTGGTCGCATCCGGAACCAGCGTCAGTTGGACACGATGTGGATTATCCAGCAGATGCTCTTTGATCAGATTGGATAACCACATCGGATCTTGCAGCTCTTCTTTAACTGCCGCAATCGCAGAATCCACATCCCAGACTTCGACCGGATCACGGTGATGAATGGCACTACCCAGACCGCTCAGAATCAGGCTTAAACCATACGGTGTACCATCACCATTAATTTCACGCTGATGCAATTCAATTTGATGCAGAATCGCATCGACCATGTTCTGATCAACCGGTTTAGAGGCAACTTCTTCCAGAACCTTAAACACACCATTTTTAAATTCTTCTGCATGTTCAGGATTTGAACCCTGCACCGCACAGTAGAAAGTCATTTCAAAGTTAGAATCATCCACGCCCATGAATGGACCTGTTGCATCTGCATAACCACACGTTTCCAGATAATGACGCAGTGGTGATGCTGAATCTTCGAGCAGAATTCCTTCAACTAAACGCATGCCCAAACGCAGTTTAATGTCACTGGCTTCCGGTAATAACCATGACAGCACATGATAGGTCTTGTCCTGTAGATCTTCGGCATCGACCGCATAGCTGTCTGTAACCGTCAATGGTGCAGTCAGGCGGGTTTCAGGTGTTGGATACAGCGTCTGACCTTTTTCAAATTTAGACAATGCCAGATGTTCAAACTGCTCTTGCAATTCGAATGCGGTCTTATTGCCAAAGGTCATGAAGACTGCATTACTTGGATGATAATGTGACTTATAGAAATCAACCAACTCTTGGTAAGTCAGGTCAGGAATATCTTTAGGATCACCACCCGAATTATAGTGATAGGTCGTATTTGGGAATAAATGATGCGCCAGCGTGTGATACAACTGATCTGAAGGCGAACTCATCGCACCTTTCATTTCATTAAAGACCACGCCTTTATAGACAGGCTCGCCATTTTCCAGCTCAATGCGAATGCCTTCCTGGGCAAAATCTAGTGGATTGAGGTTCGCAGCAAATGCTGCATCCATATACACTTCAAGCAGGTTCTGGAAATCCTTGCTGTTCTGCGTCGCAAATGGGTACGCAGTCCAGTCCGCCGCAGTAAAGGCATTCATGAAAGTATTCAGTGAACGGCGAATCATCAGGAAGAATGGATCACGCACCGGGAATTTTTCTGAACCACACAGCGCAGTATGTTCCAGAATATGTGCTTCGCCTTTAGAATCCATCGGCTGGGTACGAAACGCCACCAGAAAGACATTTTCGTCGTGATTGGTCGCCAGATGATAATGTGTGGCGCCAGTCACTTTATGTTTATATTCAGACACGAAAATGTCTAAAGCTTCAACATGTTGTTGACGTACCAACTGAAACGCAGGATGTACAGTTTGAGAAATGGTTTCAGTGACATCTACAGTCATGCGATCTCCTAATGCTTTAATTAAAATAACTAAGCGCATTATAGCTTTAGTTATCTAAATTATTCACGTTGAAAACCGAGGATTTTGATCGAATTAAGTAAACTTGATCATTTGAAAATTAAATCATCAAATTTACTTCCTGCATCTAGATGAGTATTTACAAGCTTAAGAAATCAGATATTTAAAATAGTTATAGCTTGGATTGTTTTCCACAAATACATAATTCTGCTTTTGATAAAAACTGGCGGCCAGTCGGGTATCTGTTTGCAGGCACAAAGCTGAATAATGCGGACGTGCCAATTGCTCCAGGTAAGCCAAAAGCTGTTTGCCTACGCCATGCTGACGATATTTCGGATGCACATAGAAACGGCGTACACGACCAATGCGGTCTTCAATGCCGTTATCTCCCCATTGCTGGTTTAAGCCGCCACAGGCAACCAGTTTCTTGCCATCATGCGCCACCACCAGATATTCATTGGCGTGGCTAAAGCAGTTTTTCCCGGTGCGATATTCTTCTATTAACTTATCTACCAAATTATAGCCTTCTTTACGTGCCAGAGTTGCCAGTGTTTCGATCTGATCCGGGAGTTGTTCGGCTGTTACAATTTTAATATTCATATACGCACACTATTTGAAATTGTTGTGAAGAATGACAGTTGCCAAGCGACTTAAAGTATCATGCCAGGAGCGATATCTCTTTATAAATAAAATGTGATCCTTAAATCAATGCTGCAGCGCACCAGTGCACAAAAATAAGTCAGTTTTTAGACCAAAGATAGCTGCTGAACAAAATACAGCATTTTTGAAAAATATTTGAAAATGATTCAGCAAACTACAGCAATCCCAAGCAATCGTGTAAACTTAGGACTTTCATTTTTAATGTGATATTTGAACATGGCAACTGTTGATCTTTTTGCGATTGGTAATGCGCTGATTGACCAAGAATTTAAAGTTTCTGATGACTTTTTAACTGCACATCACTTGCAAAAAGGCACCATGCAACTTGCAGATGGTGAGACTCAGGCCACTCTTTATCAAAATCTTCAAGCGACTCAAGTGTATAAGGGTCAGGCTTCAGGCGGTTCAGCAGCCAACACTACCGTGGCATTTTCTGCGCTCGGTGGTTCTGCATTTTATGGCTGTCGTGTCGGAAATGACGAACTGGGGCACATCTACCTGAAGGGTTTGAATGATGCAGGTATTAAGACCACCACCCAATCGATCAGTGAAGGCGTAACAGGGACATGTATGGTTCTGGTCAGCCCTGATTCTGAACGTACCATGCATACCTATCTGGGTATTACGGCCGAACTGACTGATCAACAAATTGATTTCAGCGCACTAAATAGCGCGAAATGGCTATATCTCGAAGGTTATTTATCAACTTCTGACACAGCACGTCATGCCGTACAACAAGCACGTGATATTGCCCGTGCCAATGGCGTTAAAATTGCCCTAACTTTATCTGATCCTGCCATGGTGCAATACGCGCGTGCCGGTTTGGATGAAATGATTGCAGATGGTGTAGACTTGCTGTTATGTAACCAGCAAGAAGCGCTGATGTATACAGAAACAGATAATCTTGAGGCAGCCCTGCTTAAATTAAAAACAATCAGTCAGCACGTTGTCATTACATTGTCAGCTGAAGGCGCACTGATTTCGGATTATCAAAATACATTTACTGTTCCTGGCCGTAAAGTGCCTGCAGTAGATGCCAACGGTGCCGGTGATGCTTTTGCCGGGGCTTTCCTGTACGGATTGAATGCTAATTTGGGTCTTCAAGCTGCGGCTGAACTGGCGATTCTCATTTCGAGCCAGGTGGTTTCACAATTTGGTCCACGCCTGGCAGTTGAAGACTATGCGGCATTATTACAAGACTTTCAAAAGGAATGTGCTTAATGTTTAAAATTTGCATGACTGAAGACGTTCCAGAACGCGAAGCACGCTCTTTTGAGCTTCCCGATGGAGATAATATCTTTATCACACAGCGTGACGGTGCCTTCTATGCCTATCAAAACCTGTGTCCGCATTTGCAGGTCGAACTGGAATTTCTGGAAAACCAGTTTCTGGATCGCGATCAGGAATTTATTGAATGCTCCACGCATGGCGCCTTGTTTCTGGTAGAAAGCGGTGAATGCATTTCTGGGCCTTGCCAAGGTCAAGCACTTGAAAAAGTAGAGATTACCGTGCATTCTGATGGTGGAATTTACCTCTCAGAATAAGACTAAAACGGACTTTACCATGCCTGCATTTTTTCTAGACTATAACCTGATGCCTTTTCATCTGAGTTTATTGGCGATTATTCTGTTCGGTGTGGTGAAAACCATTGGTTTCTATTTTGGACTCAGACCCAGCAAGTTTCTGCAAAAAATTTCACCTTATGACTTTCAGCAGATGGATCTACTAAACGTCAAATTCTCCAAAACCTTGATTGTGTTTTTCTTCCTGATGAATTTTAGCTTTGCCGGCTATGTTTTACAGTTCCTGATCTATTCTCAAGAATTTAAATTTCTGCCTGCTTATTACCTGATTATTCCGGCTTTGATCATTGCGACTTTTTTTACTATTTTTATGATTCACTGTCTGGATCAGGTTATTCCACCCAAATATAAAAAGAACAATGTCAATTTACTTGGCCGTCTGGCGACAATTTCCAGTGGCAATGCCCGTCCCGGTTTTTCTGCTCAAGCACGGGTACGAGATGAGTATGGACAACTACATTATGTACAGGTAGAACCTGAGTTTGGTGAACTTGGTTTTCAGTCACAGATTATCCTGATACGTACAAGAAAATCTCATTATATTGCCAAAAAAATTTGTAAATCTAATCAGCTGTTTAGCATGAATCTAGATTAAATTCCAAATCATTTATAGTTATTAAAAAATCCCGACAGATATCGGGATTTTTTAATGTTTAGTTTTACTTTTTAAGAAGTCCTGAAACCATATTCAATACATTTTGAATATCGTTATTGGCTTCCTGCTTGCTGGTCTGCTCACCTTGCGGGGTGAGTGAATCAATAATCTGCGGCAAGACCTGTGAAATCGCACTATACACATCTTGCTTCGGTGCATGGGTTTGCTGTGCAACTTCTTCAACTTCCTGATCATCAAACAGGTTTTGCACCTGCTGCGGATCGACATTGGCATTTTCACCGGGACCGGTCGACACCCAATCATCGACCTGGCTATTAAGCCCCTGTCCTTTGAGCTTGTCTAATGCACCCTGTAAACCGCCCTGTTTTTGAATCCAGGCCAGCACCAAAGGCAATACTGCAATCAATAAGGTTTTACCGGTAGAACCACCTAGTCCGAAACGAGCTTGGGCAGAGCCTTGATTGCTGCTACCACCAAACTGACTTAGTACTGAACCTAAAATTGTCCCCAGACCATTTTGTCGATTCTGCTGGCCGGTTTGATTTTGCTGGTTTTGAGTATTTTGATTTTGCTGAGGATTCGACTGGTTTAAATGCCCTAGCACAGACCCCAGGATATCTGCCAAGCCACCTTGTTGTGAGGACTTTTGCTGCGACTGCCCGCCACCCAATGCCTGCTTTGCTAATATTTCCACAATACTACTCAGGTTTGTCATGTCCTATATCCTATGTGCGTCTTAATTACAGAATACGGCCTACCCTCATATTGTCTAGGCAAGATTGTGTTAATATTTGCAATCTTAGTTAAGCAGGTTTTTGGCTTACCAGCGAAATTTATCCCAGTTTTCCGGATTAGCCCAAAATTTGGAGTTAAACCAGTCTGGCACGTGCTTATAGGTTAAAATATTAAACTGCCACAGCGCAAAATCGGCCTCATGTGTGGTCTTGTCAATCAACTGGGTAAATCCCAAAGCTCTCAATAACTTTTCATCTTGCAGCCGACTGATTACCACCAATCGTTTGGCAAACAAATCACGTAATTTCACCAGAATTTGACTCATGATCTGCTCCGACAAATTTTCTGTTTCTGCAGTATCCAACATCACCACAGCCAAGTCATAACGTTGCTGAAAAGGCAGATTTAAAAAGTCAGATACGCTAAAATAGGACCATTGAATAGCTGGCTGAAACTGGACTTGGCTCAAGTCCTGCCCAATACAAATAGCAGTATGAATTGGCTGTTCCTGTGCGAAATCGTCTAGCATCGAGGTAATGACATTCTGCTCAGCCATAACTGCATCCTTATGATTTAAGTGAGTAATTTTTATGGAACTTCAGGGCATTTGTCATAAAATGCACGTCGGCCTCAAGGACCTTAGTGTAACTGATCAACAGATACAGCGGGCAAATGTTGAATATAAATTAATTTTAGATCGTGCAGAAATTGATCTTCCGTTTAATTTAGGCCAGGAAATCGAGATTGAATGGACCGGTAATATTTACTGCGTGTCCTGTGGCAACAAAACTTCCAAATCATTTTCGCAAGGTCACTGTTTTAAATGTTTTAAAACCAATGCTTCATGTGATATGTGCATCATGAAGCCAGAGACGTGCCATTATCATTTGGGCACTTGCCGCGAAGATGAATTTGCACAGAATGTCTGCTTCCAACCACATATTGTCTATCTGGCCAATTCCAGTGCATTAAAGGTCGGCATTACCCGTACCAGCCAAATGCCGACTCGCTGGCTTGATCAGGGTGCCACCCAAGCCCTGCCGATTATGAAAGTGGGCTCACGTCGTCTTTCCGGAAAGCTTGAGGTCATGTTTGGTACGCAGGTTGCTGATAAAACTGACTGGCGCAAGCTACTGAAAGGTGAAGCAGAACCATTGAACCTGATTGAAGTGCGTGAACAACTGCTGGAAGAATTTGCGCCTAAAATTCAAAGCATTCGCGAAGAATTTAATCAGAATCTAGAATTTAATGAAAATATTGAAGTATTGGAAGATGAATTCGCACGAGAGTTTATTTATCCGGTACAACAATATCCGGAAAAGATTAAATCGCATAATCTGGATAAAACTCCTGTGATTCGTGGCAAATTACAAGGCATCAAGGGCCAGTATTTAATTCTGGATACTGGCGTGATTAATATGCGCAAATATACCGGTTATCAACTGATTATTCGTGCTTAAACCATTATTTGCCTAGAAAACAAAAAACCAGCCCGCAGGCTGGTTTTTTTATACAACAATTTTATTTGATTTTTGCCTGAGATTTCAGGTAACGCGTATAGTCATCAAATTCCTGCTGACCACGAAGTTGCTGATATAACTTCACCAACTCACTACGCTGTTCTGCACTTAATACATCCACCGGATTTTTCTTCACTTCTGATACCGCAACCACAACCAGTTCATTCGGCATTTTCGCTGTGGTCACTGACCAATGGCCTGCTTTTGGTGTCGGCAGACTAAAGGCCGCACGCTGTACATCACGTTTTAGTAAACCTTCAGCACGTGTGTAAACGCCAGCATCTTCAAAGATCAAATCACCTTTCGCCACTGCTGCAGCCGGTTTGGTTTTGAACTCATCCAAAGCTTTCTGAATTTTTGCTTTTGCCAAAGCAGCTGCCTTGTCTTCAATCAACTGAGCCTTAACACGGGGTTTTGCTTCTGCCAATGTTTGTTCACCAGCTGCATGATAATTACGCACCTTGATCCAAGCTACATCACCATTGGCCAACTGAATGCTTGATGAAGCATTACGATCACCATTTTTAACATCGTCATTAAACAGTTTAACCTTGAGGTTAGCATCGCTCAGCACAGGATCACGGGTCGAAAGTGTTATCCCTTGGGCTTTCTGGACTTGCACACCTTTCACTTCTTGAGTAACTACATCCAGAGAATCACTTCCTACTACCATATCATTTAGCGTATTGACCGTATCAGAGAATGCATTGGATTTTTTAGCAGCCAAGACTTCTTTAGATAAACGTGCTTTTTGCGACTCAAAAGAAGGAACTGCAACATCTGGCGTTTGCACAGAAATAATATGGTACCCATAATCTGTTTTCACCGGTGCAGACACCTGACCCGATTTTAAAGAACCAACCGTCTGGTCAAATGCAGTACCAAATACACCTTCTTCATAAACAGCAAGCGCGCCACCTTTAGACTTAGATTCAGGATCTTCAGAATATTGTGCCGCAGCTTGAGCAAAAGTGGTACCGGCTTTAATTTTGGCTGCAATGTCGGTCGCCAGTTTTTTTGCTTCAGCATCACTACGACTGTCCGCCGTAATTAAAATATGCTTCACATCTGGTTTAACCGCCTGTTTTTGTGTTGCGACAAAAGCCGTGTACGCTTCCTGAAGCTCAGCATCGGTAACCGCCAAACTCTGCACCTGAATATCGCTTGGCTTTAACACCACATAGTCGACATCTACACTGGTCGGCTGTTTAAATAGCGTTTTGTGTTTTTCATAATAGGCAGCAATATCTGCATCCGTCACTTTGACATCTTTTTTATAGCTGTCCAGATTAATGCTGGAAATATGAATATGACGTTGTTCAGTTTGCAAATCAGCAATCTGCTGCATTTCGACTGGGCTCACCAGTGGATAATCCAGGAAAGTTGATGACAGCATCTTCAGCGCATGATCTTTACGTAAACTTTCAATCAAAGCACGATTAGTCATGCCAATTGATTTTAGATAATTTTCATATAAAGCATTCGAGAACTTGCCATCTTGCTGGAAAGTAGGCTGCTGAGCAATCATCTGTTCAATTTGCTGGTCACTGAGACTGATCCCTAATTCTTCAGCCTGTTGCAGCAATAAAGTACGTGCAACCAGCGTATCCATGGCTTTTTGGTCAATGAAGCTTTGATTCAGTAAAGTTTCATCCCCATTGGCATAACTGAGATATTGTTCTTTAAATGATTTGGTCAGTGACTCTAATTCTTTTTGAGATATTTCAGTCCCGTTCACTGATTTTGCCGCATCAGAGTTTCCGCTGCTAAAATATCCTTCAATACCTACAAGTGCTAACGGGGTCAAAAACAGAACGAGCAAGACTTTGCCCAACCAACCCTTAATAACTTTACGAAAAGCTTCCATAAGTATTCCAATATTTTATTTGCAAAGGATTCTAACCGAAAATACTCATTGAATGAATGTGTTAATCATCACAATTAAATTTATCAATAAAAAACGCGCCAAAGAAGGCGCGTTTCGTCGCTGGGTAAGCTTAAGCTACAGCGTCTTTTAAGCCTTTACCTGCTTTGAAGCTAGGTACTTTGCTTGCTTTGATCTCAAGAGTAGCACCAGTTTGTGGGTTACGGCCAGTACGTGCAGCGCGTTCTTTCACACCGAAAGTACCAAAACCCACTAAAGTTACTGTATCACCCGATTTTAAAGCTTCAGTAACAGAAGCAATTGTAGCATCTAAAGCTTTACCTGCGTCAGCCTTAGATAATCCCCCTTTTTCTGCAATTGCATCAATTAATTCTGATTTATTCATGAAGATTACGTCCTCTTAATATCGTTTATTTAAGGTTCAAGAATTGGTTTAACATGCCATAACGCCTTTATAGCAATGCTTTAGGTATAAACGCAATACTTAAGAACCTCTTTTTTTTCAAAAAATATGCGAAAAAAACATTGAATAATAAATAAAGTCATTTTATTTAAGTTTTTTCGGCAATTCTTCTTTCATTTTTTCTTGTTCCGCAGTCAACTGATCAACCTTGGCATGCAACTGGAGAATTAAACGTTCCAAATACTGTACATCCTTCAGTGTGACTAATCCTATACGATTCAATGAGTGATGAATAGAGTTGTCGATTAATTTTTCCACTTTGTCTTTGGTGTCTGTGACCGACTCTTTGGCTTTTTCTGAAACCTTCTCTACAGTTTGATCGGCAATATCTGCAGTTTTAGATTCAAGTTCTTCCCCGACCTTGACCAGCGAGTCAAACAGTTTATTGCCTTCTTCTTCTGCACGTGAAAATGCCCCGAGTCCAGCCAACCAGATCTGTTTGGTGTATTTACGAAAATCAAGAACCGATTTGCGCTCCGAGGCAGATTTAGACTTGGGTTTCAGCATTTTCTCATTCGAAGCTTCAGCTGAGTCTTGTGCTGTTTTTGACTTATCCATGTGCACGGCTCCTGTTTGTTTTCTGCGCAATTATTATAAATTATTCTACAAAACCACTGCATAATAGCAAATTTAGTACTTGATAGATTTGATAAACTGTTCTACAAAGCAATTTATTTCAAGTCTAATTTGATTTAACCCTGAAATCTCTTCACAAGCAGGAAGCTTTTTCACTTTATATTTCAGGTAAGGATTGGTTGTATATGAGCGAATCGCAACAAAGTCAAAATCAACCGCATTTGTTGCTTACGATGACGTTAATTGTTTTAGAGACAATATTTACCTTCATTCTCAAGCATGATCGTGTCGTTGCATTACAGGCCAAAAAGTTTGTAGATGAAAACATCTCGATTAAAATCAATAGCTATATTCCATATTTCGACTTTTATGTGCAATTCACCCCCAATGGACTATTATTTGACCACAAAGCACCGGGCCGCATTGTCGACCTGGATGTGCGCACTACACTGCCCGATCTGATTAAAATTTTCATTTTTGGTAATCGTCGTAGCATTCGTAGCATGCGTATTGATGGTCATCAGGTTTTAAAAGATGAGTTTCGTGATCTGTTAACCGTATTCAGTTTGCCTAAAGTATTAGCCGACTGGAAACACTGGCTGTCTGATGCGCCGACGGATGAAGCGGAAATTATTGCCTCTAAAAAGCGTATTGCGCCGCTTCTAAAGAAAATTGAAGAGCAGCGTTCCAAGATCAATACCCTGCAAGTGGAAGTCAAACAGTATAAAAACCGCCTGAAACGGATTGAACGCCGTCAAAAGCGCATTAACATCATTTTTGGCTTAAGCAGCGTACTTTTGATTACGTTATTAGTGTATAATTGGCTGAGCATGTAAATCTTTCATTCTCCAAAAATTAAATCCCACTAAGGTCTACTAAAAATAACTTGACTAATTTAGTCGGGATTCATAAAATCTACACATCTAGTCTAACCATGTGTATCGAATCATGCGCCTAACCACTCGCGGTCGCTACGCTGTGACTGCTCTACTTGATCTAGCTTTGCAGCCTTCTGAAAAAACGATAACGCTTGCTGAAATTGCAGCACGTCAAACTATTTCTGTTGCTTATCTTGAGCAGTTATTTGCGAAGCTCAAGCGTCATGGTTTAGTTTCTAGTGTTCGTGGCGCAAATGGTGGTTACCATTTAGCACGTAATGCAGATGAAATTACTGTGTTAGCAATTATTGAAGCTGTAAACGAAACAGTTGATGCGACTCGCTGTGACCATAAAGGCAATTGCCAGAATGGCGCGATGTGCTTGACTCATGATTTATGGCAGGAACTCTCCCATCACATCGCCGATTATTTAGAAAAAATCTCGCTTGCTGATCTGGTTGCACGTGACAACGTCCAGACTGTGTCATTACGCCAAAAATCAGCACCTTTAGATTCAGCCCTTTTATCGGTTACAGGTATTTGACATGAAACGTCCGATTTATCTTGATTATGCAGCTACAACTCCTGTAGATCCTCAGGTTGCTGAACGTATGATGGAATGCTTAACATTCGATGGTACCTTTGGTAATGCGGCATCTCGTTCACACGCGTATGGTTGGCAAGCAGAAGAAAAAGTTGAATATGCACGTGAACAAGTTGCGAATTTAATTAAAGCTGATCCACGTGAAATCGTATGGACTTCAGGTGCAACCGAGTCAGACAACCTTGCACTTAAAGGTGTGGCTCATTTCTATGCATCTAAAGGTAAACATATCGTTACCTCTAAAATCGAACATAAGGCAGTTTTAGATACCTGTCGTGAGCTTGAGTCTGAAGGTTTTGAAATTACCTATATTGAGCCTCAACCTCAAACCGGTTTAATTACGCCTGAAATGGTACAGGCAGCGATCCGTCCAGACACAATTCTTGTTTCCCTGATGATGGTAAACAATGAAATCGGTACTGTGACTGATGTTGCAGCGATTGGTGAAATCACTCGCGCTAACAAGATTTTCTTCCATGTCGATGCAGCTCAGGCGGCAGGTAAAGTTGAAATTGATCTTTCAACTTTAAAAGTAGACTTGATGAGCTTCTCTGCGCACAAGATCTATGGCCCTAAAGGTATTGGCGCACTGTTTGTACGTCGTAGCCCACGTGTACGCCTTAAAGCTGAAATGCATGGTGGCGGTCATGAACGTGGTATGCGTTCAGGTACCCTTGCGACTCACCAGATTGTCGGTATGGGTGAAGCATTTGAACTTGCAGGTAAAAACCTGGAAGCTGAACAGACTCGTCTACGCGTACTTCGTGATAAATTGTGGAATGGCTTACAAGGTCTTGAACAAGTGTTCCTGAACGGCCATCCAACACAAAACGTTGCGAACTATCTAAACATTAGCTTCAACTTCGTTGAAGGCGAATCATTGATGATGGCATTGAAAGATGCTGCGGTATCTTCAGGTTCGGCATGTACATCTGCAACACTTGAACCATCTTATGTACTTCGTGCATTGGGTCTTTCAGACGAACTTGCACACAGTTCGATCCGCTTCAGCTTTGGTAAATACACCACTGAAGAAGATATCGATCACGTATTGACTATCACTAAAGCTGCTGTTGAGAAGTTACGTGAACTTTCTCCGCTTTGGGATATGTATAAGGAAGGTATTGACCTTTCTAAAGTTGAGTGGGCTGAGCACTAATTTTCATCCTGAGATAGTGACAAATCCGTTGCTATCTCATTGAGAAAAGTTTTTTTACCCCCATATTTAATACTAAGGCTGACCCCGAGGTTTGGAGAAGCAACATGGCTTATAGCGAAAAAGTAATTGATCATTACGAAAACCCTCGTAATGTTGGCGTTTTAGACAAAAATGCTGAAAACGTTGGTACTGGTATGGTTGGTGCGCCAGCATGTGGTGACGTGATGCGTTTACAGATTCAGGTAAACGACGAAGGCGTGATTGAAGAAGCACGTTTTAAAACTTATGGTTGTGGTTCTGCCATCGCATCAAGTTCACTTGTGACCGAATGGCTCAAAGGTAAAACTTTGGATCAAGCTCAAGCGATCAAGAACATTGATATTGCGACTGAACTTGCACTTCCACCAGTAAAAGTACACTGTTCTGTTCTTGCTGAAGATGCAATCAAAGCAGCTGTAGAAGACTACCGTAGCAAGAAAGTTAAAGCTTAATTGTTCCACGTTTTGAAATTTTAACGGAGTTTTCATGATCCATTTAACTGAAAATGCTGCAACTCATATCAGCAATTATTTAAAAAATCGCGGTAAGGGTGAAGGCATTCGCGTTGGTGTGAAAACTTCAGGCTGTTCTGGTCTGGCCTATGTGCTCGAGTTCGTCGATGAAGTCGATGCACATGACCAAGCCTTTGAACAGTTTGGGGTTAAAGTATTCGTTGACCCGAAAAGTCTGGTTTATCTTGAAGGTATGGAGATGGACTATGTTAAAAACGGCTTGAACGAAGGCTTCGAATTTAACAACCCCAACAAAAAAGGCGAATGCGGTTGTGGTGAATCCTTCACTGTATAAACCCGGCAGTTATTCTCTTTTGACATTAAAACAGTGTGTTTCACACTGTTTTAATTGCATTTATACAGTTATTTTTGCACATTAATCGCGGATCCCATCTCCCATGAATCATTTTGAGTTGTTCAACCTTCCTGTAGCACTCGATATTGATTTGGCGGCTTTAAAGACTGAATTTTTAAAGTTGCAGCAACAATATCATCCAGATAAAGCTGAAGACAAAGATCAGGCTCTGATTAAATCAAGTGATATCAATCAGGCATTTAAAGCCTTGTCAGCGGTCGATAGCCGTGCAGCGTATTTACTGTCTCTCAAGAAACAGGATTATCACTTAGATCAGTCGATCAGTGATTTTGAATTCTTGCAGGGCGCTCTGGAAATTCGTGAACAACTTGACGATGCAACTTCTGCTGAAGATTTAACTTCACTGAAAGTCGAAGTCCAGCAATGGATTGAAGGCTTGGTTCGCGAGTTCAAAATTGATTATGCGGATGAAGACTGGGCCGAAGCACGCGATACAGTGCGCAAACTACGCTTCTTCGTTAAAGTCATGGCCGATATCGACAAAGCGGAAGACCGCTTCCTGGACGATGACAGCTTTGATCTTGATGATGATTTCTAATTTTTAGTATTTAACATTTAACGTGCAAAGGATGTAACACTATGGCTCTCTTGCAAATTGCAGAACCAGGTCAATCAAGTGCACCACATGAACACCGCATTGCGATTGGTATCGATTTAGGCACCACCCACTCTTTGGTTGCCACGGTTCTTTCAGGTAAAGCCAAAGTACTTAATGACGAACAAGGTCGTGTGCTACTTCCTTCTATCGTGCATTATGCAGAACAACAGACTCAATACGGCAATGAAGCTGCGCCTTTCATTACTACTGACCCTAAAAACACCATCGTTTCTGTGAAACGATTTATGGGTCGTTCGAAAGCTGACATCAAATTCCAGCATCCTTATGCCTTGGTTGGTGAAGCCAATGAAATGCCAGCTTTTGAAACTGCGCAAGGCCGTAAGACGCCGGTTGAGATTTCTGCAGAAATTTTAAAGCAGTTGAAAGACCGCGCTGAAGCCAGTCTGCAAAATCCGGTCAATGGTGCCGTTATTACAGTTCCGGCGTACTTCGATGAAGCACAGCGTCAGGCAACCCGTGATGCTGCCCAGCTTGCCGGTTTGAATGTTCTACGTTTATTGAATGAGCCAACCGCTGCTGCTGTGGCCTATGGTCTGGACCAAGAAAGCAATCTGAGTACAGATCGTAACTATGTAATTTATGACTTGGGCGGCGGTACCTTTGACGTTTCGATCCTGCGCTTCTCTCAAGGTGTGTTTGAAGTTCTGGCAACCGGTGGCCACACCGCTCTCGGTGGGGATGACCTGGATCGTTTGATCCTGAAATGGGCCAAGAAACAGCTGAATATCGACACTTTGAATGATGCAGAATATGCACATTTTGTCGTTGCGGCACGCAAAGCCAAAGAAGCTTTGTCTGATGCAGATTCAGTTCAACTCAAATTGCTTGATCAGGTATTGACGCTTGACCGTCCGACATTTGAAGAGATCATTAAAGTTGCTTTGGATAAAACCATCAGCGTATGTAAGCGTGTGATGCGTGATGCCAAGCTTGAACTAAATGACATTCAGAATGTCGTTTTGGTCGGTGGCTCGACACGTTCTTATGCAGTACAAAAAGCCGTGCGTGAAGTGTTCAACCAAGAACCACTTTGCACCATTAACCCGGATGAAGTGGTTGCGATTGGCGCATCAATTACTGCGAACCAATTGATTGGCAACTCGACTGATGGCTCATTGTTATTAGACGTGACGCCTCTGTCTCTTGGTCTTGAAACCATGGGCGGACTGGTTGAACGATTAATTTCGCGTAATACTGCGATTCCAGTCGCTCGTCGTCAGGAATTTACCACTTATCAAGATGGCCAGACTGCCATGTTAATTCATGTGGTTCAAGGTGAACGTGATCTGGTTGAACATTGCCGTAGTCTGGGCCGATTTGTGCTGCATGGCATTCCGCCAATGACTGCCGGTCAGGCACGTATTGAAGTAACGTTCCAGGTCGATGCTGATGGCTTGCTGACTGTATCTGCGAAAGAAACCACCTCTGGCGTGACGGCTCAAATCGATATCAAGCCATCTTATGGTTTGTCTGGTGAAGATACTGAACGCCTATTACTAGACGGTTATAAATTCGCTGAAGAAGATAAGAATCTTCGTCATTTGAATGAAACCAAAGTTGAAGCACAGCGTGAACTGGAAGCACTGGTTCAGGCACTCAAAGCGGATGCCGGTCTTTTGACTGAGGAACAGCTTGCAGCACTGCAAACTGCGCAAGCACAACTTGAAACTCAGCTTCAGGGTTCAGATATCAAAGCGATTGAATCTGCCGTTGAACAGCTTAAAATACATAGTGATGCTTTTGCAGCAGCACGTATGAATCAACATATTGATGCAGCTCTTAAGGGCACTAAACTCGACGACTGGTCAAACTCAAACTAATTTAAGGTAACGACTATGCCACGTATTAAAGTTCTTCCACATGCGCAGATTTGCCCCGAAGGTGCTGAGTTTGAAGTCGAACAAAATGCCAATCTTTGTGAAAGCCTACTGAAAAATGGCATTAAAATCGAACATGCCTGCGATATGTCAGCAGCGTGTACGACCTGTCATGTGGTAGTACGCAAAGGTTTTGACAGTCTGGAAGAAATGGATGATGTTGAAGCTGACTTACTCGATCGTGCTTGGGGTCTAGAACCTGATTCACGTCTTTCTTGTCAGGTTAAACTGGACGATGAAGATCTGGAAATCGAAATTCCAAAATACACGATTAACCATGCTTCAGAAAATCACTAAGATTTTCCTTGCAGGCTAAAATAAAAAACCACGCTCAGGCGTGGTTTTTTCTATTTAAATATAAGCAGTTTTAATCAAATTTTTTTATTTGGCTTGAGTTAATTTAGATAAATTTTAAATATGTTCAATCACTTCATCTTCCAGCTTCAGTTTGACAATGCCTTGTGAATTGGTCATTTTCTGCTGAGTTTCAATGCGTTTAATCATTTTTTCCAGCACATGAATCAGCTCAGGATATTCAAAGTTTTGCACTTCATCCAGATTCAGCAATAAATGAAAGCCCTTATATTCATAATCGAACCAGCGCTGATACTCGACTTTCTGAGACGCGTATTTTTCCATGACCTGCCAGGTTCTTACAGGTGCTTTAATGCCTTTCAGGAAAATCGGCTTTTTCGGTGCACAAAGATAATCATCTTTGATCAGATTATGGGTATCTTCTGAAATCAGGATTTCATCAACTTCCGCCGCACTTTGCAAACGTGCTGCCAGGTTAGCATCACGCCCCACAATAGTATAAGCCATACGATGCGTTGCCCCATAATTCCCGACGTGGCAATAACCGGTTGAAATCCCCATACGAATATGCAGTGGCGGATAACCCATTTTAATCCAGCGCTCACGCAGCAATTTCATTTGCTGACGCATCGCCAATGCCATTTCCATGCAGTTCTTGGCATCCCGTTCCACACCTTCAGAGTTCGGATCACCAAAGAAAATCAAGATGGCATCACCCATGAATTTATCAACAGTCGCTTCATAATTTTTAGCGATTTCGGTCATATGCCGCAGATAGTCATTCAACAGGAATGCTAAATCATCTGGAATCAGGGTTTCAGATAACTCTGTAAAGCCTTGAATATCAGAGAAAAAGATCGTCAACTTTTTACGTTTATATTCAATTTTGGCTTCAGATTCACCTTTCATAATGGATTGCCATAACTGCACGGGCGCATAGCGACTCAGTTGATTGGCAAATTCCATATAACGATTCATCTGTTCGAAATAATGGTCTTTTTTCTGGGTCATGTATTGCACACGACCACTTTGATAAAAACTTCCGACACCAAAATAGGTAATCAGACAGATAAAGCCTAAAACGGTCAACTCACTGCTGGTCGGTTCGAAATAATTATTAAACCCAAAGACCAGAATATTGGCCAGATAAAAAAGCGTAATCCCGATCAGGCTGGCCAGACAGGCCATCATAAATGAAATTTTATTGCTGATCGCGGTATAGAGTACTGCGACCAGACCCAGCAAGGACAAGACCAAGTCCAGATGCACGGCCGCCAAAACCACCGAAATGACAATGACATCGATCAGGAAAAGAATATTACGCCGAATGTGATAATCATGACGATAGATCAGCCAGCGAGATAGCTTCGCTGTAATCAGTAAAACCAGAAACAAAAAAAAGGGAACAAAAAGCTGATACTGGGTATCTGGTTCAGTGTAATGAAAGACGACCAGAACCAGAGACAGCATGATATATCCCATCATGCGATGGAAATACTCAAACTGATGGGGTTCTTTTTGAATCCAGTCGTCTAATTGCACTCACTCACTCCCTGAAGTCCGCAACTGTCCATGGTTCTCGGAATGCCCCGGCTGATTAGTCCATGCGCCAGTCAAATGGCATATCGCCCTGACCACGTAAAGCCAGCATTAAGGTTTGACGCATATGTGCCAGTACTTCACTGCTATAAGGAACAGCAGGTGTACCCCAAACAGGCTTCGGCCATACAACGTCGTTCTGATAACGAACTACATGATGAAAATGCAATTGCGGCACCATATTACCCAGCGCTGCTACATTCATTTTATCTGCACGGAAAACACGTGCCAGCTGGCTTGATAACCAGCTTGACTCTCTTAAAAACTGCTCTTGGTCAGCTTGACTCAATTCATATAATTCAGAGACACCCGGCACACGTGGAATCAGAATGAGCCAGGGAAATTGCATATCATTCATCAAACGACATGTTGACAAAGGAAAGTCGCCTACAAAAAACGTATCTTGAGCAAGTTGTGGATGCAAACTAAACATATCTTTATAAATGATGCAAAATTAGAATGATGGCTAATACTAACATATCCAACTGAAGCTGAATATTGGAAGCAATGTGTTTAAAGACAAATTCTCATGATTTGTTGCGAAGCACATCACAACAATCACTGTAAACAATTCATTAAAAAAATCAAGCCTGATGCTACTGCGAACTTCATTCGAAAATGAAACCTAAACTGAACTTTCAGGCTGATTTAATCGAATAAAATCAGTGCAATTCTTTAAGTAGACTATCCAGCAAATCCTGAATAAACTGAATGCGTTTTTGATAATCTTCCAGCATGACCATCACTTTCAGACGTTGACCGCCATCCATCCGGAAATAGGTCGGATGTTTCTGCATCATTTGAATAATCGTCATGGCCTGAACCGGAGTATCCGGCGCAAATTCAATATGCCCGCCCTGACTGCTGATATCAATTTTAGTAATACCAAGCTGCTCGGCTTTCAATCGAATCTGATGTACAGCAAAGAGCTGTTTGACCGGTTGCGGCGGTATACCAAAACGATCAATCAATTCCATCCGGATATTATCCAGCTTTTCCTGGGTATCGGTATTACTGATGCGTTTATAGAACAACAGACGTTGATGCACATCACCCAGATATTCATCCGGAATCAGTGCTGGCATATGCAGGGTAATTTCGGCAGTCAATGACAATGGTGCGTCGAAGTTTGGCGTTTTACCTTTTTGAATGGCTTTGGTGGCTTTTTCCAGCATTTCCATATACAGGCTATAACCAATCGCCTGCATCGAACCACTCTGCTGTTCACCGAGTAATTCACCTGCGCCGCGAATTTCCAGATCTTCAGTTGCCAGCATAAAACCGGCACCCAAAGTTGAAGCACGCTGAATGGCATCCAGACGTTTTTCTGCATCACCTTTTAAGGCTTTTAATGACGGTACCATCAAATATGCATAAGCCTGATGATGTGAGCGCCCTACACGTCCGCGTAGCTGATGTAATTGCGCCAGGCCCAGTTTGTCGGCACGTTCAATCAGAATGGTGTTGGCATTCGGAACATCAATCCCGGTTTCAATAATGGTCGAACATACCAGAACATTGTATTCCTTGTGATAGAACTGCTGCATCACCTGCTCCAGTTCACGTTCACGCATCTGTCCGTGGGCCACAATCACCCGCGCTTCCGGCACCAGTTTACGGATATGCTCGGCGGCACGATCGATTGTATCAACTTCATTATGCAGAAAATAAACCTGACCACCGCGCAGCAATTCACGCAGAATCGCTTCTTTAATGGTGTCATCGGTATGTTCCTGCACAAAGGTTTTCACCGCAAGACGGCGTGCCGGCGGTGTGGCGATAATCGACAGATCACGCATGCCACTAAAGGCCATATTCAGCGTACGTGGAATTGGAGTCGCAGTCAGTGTCAGCATATCAACATCGGCACGCATGGCCTTGATTCGCTCCTTGTCGCGCACACCGAAACGATGCTCTTCATCGACAATCATCAGACCGAGATTCTTAAACTGGACATTTTCCTGCAAAATCTTATGTGTACCAATCACAATATCGACTTTACCTTCAATGAGGTCGTCAATGGTCTTAGTATGTGCTTTGGAAGAACCGAAACGTGACAGCACTTCAATCCGGACCGGCCAGTCGGCAAAGCGGTCTTTGAATGAATCATAATGCTGCTGTGCCAGCAAGGTGGTTGGTACCAGAATCGCCACCTGCCGATTATTCTGCACTGCAACAAATGCGGCACGCATCGCGACTTCTGTCTTGCCGAAACCCACATCACCACACACCAGTCGATCCATCGGCTTGGCCTGCTGCATGTCATGCAGTGTGGCTTCAATCGCATTGGCCTGATCCAGTGTTTCTTCATAGGCAAAGCCACTAGAAAATTGCATATACAGGCTTTGATCGACTTCAAAACTGATTCCAGGTTTGGAAGAACGCCGTGCCTGAATATGCAGCAATTCGGCCGCGACATCGTGAATCTGTTCCAGTGCTTTACGTTTGGCTTTATTCCAAGCATCTGTACCGAGCTTATGTAACGGTGCCAGATCCGGATCACCACCACTATACCGGCTGATTAAATGCAGATTGGTCACCGGCACATACACTTTGGCGGCATCCGCATAATCCAGCTGCAAAAATTCGTGATCCTGATCATCAATACTTAAGGTGACCAGACCAGCATAACGTCCGACCCCATAATCGATATGCACCACAGGCGCGCCCATGGTCAGCTCAGTTAGACTTCGGATCAGAAACTCTTCGGAAACTTCCTGTTGACGTTTGCGACGGCGCTGTACCACGCGATGTTCATACAGCTGATTTTCAGAAATTACGCTGACACAATCGGTCAATACCAGACCACGCTCTAAAGGCGCATTGGTAATGGCAATTGCATACAGAGATTGAATAAAACTATCAAAATTTTCAACCGTGGGGATATCACCCAGACTTGGTCTTAATGCATCTTTAAGACTTTCACGGCGTCCAGCACTTTCAGCCACCAGCAGTACCGGATGATTAGCCTGATCAATATATTTTTTGACTTCATGAAACGGTTTTTCACGTTTCGGATCTACGGGCAGACGCGGTGGCAACTGGGTATCAAGATTCAATACCCCAGCTTTTTGATCAAAAGATGTTTGTGCGGCAATGATGCGTGCAAACTGGTTCAGCTGCTCCAGCACCTGATTGGTCTGAAAAAACAGGCTTTCAGGCGGCATGATCGGTTGGTCGACATTGTGGCGACGATCTTCATAACGGCGCACCACATCTTGCCAAAACTGGCTGAGACTTTCGTCCAGAGCCTTATCTGTAATGACAATGCCATTCTTCGGTAGGTACGAAATCAGTGAACTTTGGCCTTGCATTGCTTCAGCGCTGAAAAACAAGGGCAAATAAAACTCGATTCCCGGCGAGACTATGCCATCCATCACATCCTGATAGATCGGGTTTTTCTTTGGATTCGCGGTCGGGAAAAATTCGGCATAGCGGTCACGGAAAGTGGCACGACCTTCCTTGAGCGGAAATTCCTGTGCCGGCAATACGGTAAACTGCTGCAAACTTTGCGTGGTGCGCTGAGTTTCGGCATCGAAAAATTTCAGGCTTTCAATTTCATCATCAAACAGGTCAATCCGAATCGGTGCTTCCTGTCCCGATGCGTAGATATCCATGATACTGCCGCGTACCGCGAATTCACCTGGATCATAGACGGTATCGACCAGATGATAACCGGCCTGAATCAACTTTTTCTTTTGTTGTTCCAGATCAAATTTCTGACCGACATGAATATCGAAATGCTCACCCAGAATCCATGAGGTTGGCGCCACACGTTGTGCCAAAGTTGAGGCGGACAACAACAGTACACCAGTTTTGGGCATATTGGATAAGATTGCCAGACGTTCCGAGACAATATCCTGATGTGGGGAGAGACGATCATAAGGCAAGATTTCCCAATCCGGAAAAATCGTGGGTTTAATCCCATAAAATTCCAGTTCACTTTCCAGTTGACCCAAATGCTGATTATTACGTGCAATCACAATAAATAAGCGCGATTGCTGCTGCACGATTTCCTTGAGCAATAATGCAGTTGAGGAACCTTGCAGATTGCCTAACCAGCGTTTCTCGCCTGCTTTGAGCTGTGGTAAATTGAGTTGGGAAATTTCTTGCTGGAACATGGATATAGCTTTAAAGTCTAAATAACCTGAGGCTTATACTAGCACGATGATCTCAGGATATTTTGTTATTTTATGCAGTCTTGCCACATCCATATACTTCGATTTTAAGCCACTTTTGCAGCTTATTTTTGATCGCGCAGAAAGTTACGATAATAATCATTTAACTTCTTAAGGATCATTTTGAATTGCAGCAGGTTTTCTTTGGTATTGCCTAAAGTCGCATTAAAACGCTGATGAGCAATTTCCAGATCAATTTTTTCATTGATCAGCATCGCGGTATCATATAACGCTTTTAAATCATCAAACTGTTTTAAACGGCAATTAGACAAATACTCCAACCGCGCACCCAGTTCCTGATTGAGTTGAATACCATCGACGATATAACCTGTACCTTCTACATACTGGATATTCTGCTCTTCTAAATATAGCTGTGCAGCAGTCGGTTTATTACTTTTAAATAATGCACTGATTTTATCAAACATCGCCATTTACCCAGCCAAATATAGTTCAGGCTCTAGTCTAGATGGAAATGCCTCAAATCCACATCCTGAACTTGAGGCAAATTATCAAAATAGCAGCGATTCGCTGTTTCAGACGATTTAATAGATATAGGTATGTTAAGAAACCTGTTCGAGCTGATTCTCTGCTGAAGGGATTTCAGACACCAGATTTTCAAATGCAAAGATTTCCTCTAATTGCGTTGCACTTAATAAGCCCAGCTCCAACACCACTTGCGGCACGGTTTTATTCTCCCGCATACATTGTTTGCCGATTTCATCGCACTTGGCATGTCCCAATATCGGTTCAAGCAAGGTCACAATCCCGACACTGCGCATAACGGAACTTAAGCAAATCTGCTCGTTGGCCTGAATACCAGCAATACATTTCTGATTCAGAGTTTGCATACCTTGGGTCAATAACTGAATTGATTCATTCATCGCCACGGCAATCACAGGTTCCATGACATTCAATTGTAGCTGCCCGGCTTCCGCAGCCATAGTAATGGTTAAGTCATTACCAATCACCCGGAAGGCAATCTGATTCACAACTTCCGGAATCACCGGATTGATTTTTGCCGGCATGATCGAAGAACCTGCCTGTAACTCAGGCAAACGGATTTCAGCTAACCCTGTACGCGGTCCCGAACTGAGCAAGCGCAAATCATTACAGATTTTGGACAATTTCACTGCCAGATGTTTTAAACTGCTCGACAAAATAATAAAGACGCCACAATCGCTGGTCGCCTCGACATAATCTGCCGCTCCTTTTAAAGGCAGACCCGTTAGGTGCGCCAAGATTTCCACCACCCGCTTGGCATAGCCCGGTGGTGTATTCACCCCGGTCCCAATGGCAGTGGCGCCTAAATTGACTTCTAGCAATAACTGTCGCATCTGCCCAATCAGCTTCAGGTCTTCTTTTAATAAGGTGGCAAATGCCCGGAATTCCTGTTCCATGGTCATCGGAACTGCATCTTGTAACTGGGTACGTCCCATCTTGATGACATATTCAAATTCGGCAGCTTTATGGTCGATACAGTCAATCAATGCTTTAAGCACGCTCAACAATTCATCCAGACTGCTATAGGTCGCCAGACGCAAAGCCGTTGGATAGACATCATTGGTCGATTGCGAGGTATTCACATGATCATTCGGATGCAGA
The DNA here is from genome assembly GCF_024129595.1 of Acinetobacter lwoffii. Lineage (GTDB taxonomy): Bacteria > Pseudomonadota > Gammaproteobacteria > Pseudomonadales > Moraxellaceae > Acinetobacter > Acinetobacter lwoffii_O. Next base: position 56,462 of record NZ_JAMXXS010000014.1, read on the forward strand.
ATGTGATAATCGCCTTTCTGATGGCCCGACATTTCAAGTGCAATATTGGCAATTACCTCATTGGCATTCATATTGATGGAGGTTCCGGCACCGCCCTGATAAGGATCGAGTGGAAATGCCGCTTGCCACGCTTCCGGATGCTGAATCAATTCATCACAAGCTTTCTGAATGGCAGTACTGGTCTGCTCAGACAATTTTTGAAAATGCAGATTGGCCTGTGCCGAAGCTTTTTTCACTTGGGCCAAAGCACGAATAAAATGCGTTTGTTGCCCTACCGCCAATCCGGAAATCTTAAAATTTTCGATGGCACGTAAGGTATGAATCCCATAATAGCTATGCAACGGGATTTGTTTTTCCCCCAATAAATCACGTTCAATGCGGGTCGGTTCGATTTGAAGCATATTGTCCACTAAAAAATACTCTTGGCGATGCACCGTATTTGGTGTGACATTAATATGAGCAAACAAATACAGGCCTAATAGGAAGACTTTAACCTAGATTTGCTACGATTTATTACCAATACGCTAAAGCTGTGATTTTTGTAAAATTATGTAAGCAACTGGCTCAAATTCAAATATTTTAATTATTTATTCAAAATTTCCACTTTTCCCCTGAATTCGACGTCGTATTGCCTTTTATCCGCTCAAGTTATTCCTGATTTAATTTCAGAGAATTACTACGATGTTTACAATAGACATACATAAAAGCTGTGTAATTGTTACAGAGTGTAATTTTTAAACCATGCTTGAATCACCTCCTTGCGATCTCAGTACAAAAAATCATCTTGGACGATGATTTCCATATTTACAGGATGACCTGCCTATGACTTATTTAAACCCCACCCTGATTACCTTCATGTTTTATATTATCGCCATGATTGCAATCGGTTTATATGCTTATCGTGCCACCTCCAATTTTGACGAATATATTCTAGGTGGACGGAGTCTGGGCAGTGTCGTCACTGCACTTTCGGCGGGCGCATCGGATATGAGTGGCTGGCTGTTGATGGGTCTTCCAGGAGCCATTTACTTGTCTGGTCTGTCAGAAGTCTGGATTGCGATCGGTTTGATTATCGGTGCATGGCTGAACTGGTTACTCGTGGCAGGTCGACTGCGCGCCCATACTGAATATCAGAACAATGCTCTAACCTTGCCGGATTATTTCACTAGCCGTTTTTCCGACCGTAAACGCATTTTACGGGTCTTGTCTGCCCTGGTGATTCTAGTGTTCTTTGCGATTTATTGTGCCTCAGGCATGGTCGCAGGTGCACGACTGTTTGAAAGCCTGTTTGGCTGGGATTACACCACAGCGCTTGTGATTGGTGCGACGGCGACGATTCTCTATGTCTGTATTGGTGGCTTTTTGGCGATCAGCTGGACAGATACATTCCAGGCCGGTTTGATGATTTTTGCCTTATTACTGACTCCGATCATTACCTTCTTGGCTCTGGGCGACAACAGCCAGCAAGTGAGTGTCATTCTTGAATCGGCTCGCCCACATGCCTCCAGCATGCTTGAAGGTTTAAGCACCGTCGCGATTATTTCCAGTCTGGCCTGGGGCTTGGGTTATTTTGGCCAGCCACACATACTGGTGCGTTTTATGGCGGCAGATTCGGTCAAAACCATTCCTGCTGCACGCCGTATTGGCATGACCTGGATGATTCTATGCCTAGGCGGTGCAGTGGCTGCCGGTTATATCGGTATTGCCTACTTCAGTGTCAATCCCGCATTGGCCTCGGTGGTGAAGCAAAATCCTGAAACGGTATTTATGGAATTGACCAAAATTCTGTTTAATCCGTGGATTGCAGGAATCATTCTGGCTGCTATCTTGGCGGCAATTATGAGTACCTTGAGCTGTCAGCTTTTGGTCTGCTCTACCACCCTGACCGAAGATTTATATAAGAGTTTCCTGCGTAAAAATGCCTCACAGAAAGAACTGATCTGGGTCGGTCGTGGCATGGTCTTGGTGATTGCCCTGATTGCCATTTCACTGGCGATTAATCCGAATAGTAAGGTTTTAGGACTGGTGGCTTATGCCTGGGCAGGTTTTGGTGCCGCATTTGGCCCACTGATTATCTTGTCGCTATTCTGGAAACGAATGACCCTCAACGGCGCGATTGTCGGTATGGTGGTCGGTGCCGTGACTGTAATTGTCTGGAAAAATTACATGGGTGATACCGGTCTGTATGAGATTATTCCGGGCTTTATTCTGGCTACCCTCAGCATTATCATCGTCAGTCTGCTGGATAAAGCACCTAGTGAAGATGTAGTACATCGTTTTGAAATGGCTAAAGCCGAGTATCAAAAAGAAATGGCAGAAATGGAAAAATAATCATCTTCTTACTTGAATATAAAAGGGACTGAATTGTCCCTTTTATATTTTTATCTTTTCGGATGAAGCGGTTGCGAATTATTTAGCTTTTCCCGGCATTTTCAGATGGATCTGCTGACTTTCTTTAATTACTTCCATCACCGGATAACTGCGCGTTTCTTTAATTCCGGGCAATTGCCACAAAATCTGACCTGAAATTTTCCGGAACTCGTCCATATTGGCACAGCGGATTTTCACCACAAAATCAAAACCACCACTGATCATATGACACTCGATAATCTCAGGAATCTGCCGAACTGCATGGGAAAATTCATCTAAAACATTCGGTGTGGTTTTATCCAGTAAAATTTCAACAAAGACCACAAAACCATTATTCAACATTATTGGATTGAGGCGCGCTTCATAGCCCACAATAAAACCTTCCCGGGTCAGCTTTTGTACACGCGCCAAGGCTGCCGTAGGCGACAGATTGACCAGTTCAGCCAGTTTGATATTGGAGAGCTTGGCATCGGATTGCAATAAACCCAGTATACGAATATCTATACGGTCAAGGTTCAAATAAGGAGTTGGCATTAAAATTATTCTCTAAAAAAAGCGAAAACTATAGTGAGATATTCGTCAAATATTCTGTGATTATAGATTAAAACTCATTCACCTCAAAGAACTGATTGACGCAGTACAGGAAGTCACTATGCCAACCACTCTCCGCCCCGATTCAATTTTAGATGCGGCCCAGCACTCGAATTATATTACTGAATTTAAACATAAAAACCAATACGAAGAACGTATTAATACGGCATGGCGTCGTGCTGAAACTGAATGCGTCGAAGAGTTATTGGCCCATAGTGAAATTTCTTCCGAGATGAGTGACAAGATTCAGGCGCTTGCCTTTGATCTCGCACATTCCTTACGTGAACGCAAAAGTTCCACTGGGAAAGCCGGTATTGTCCAAGGCTTATTGCAGGAATTTTCTTTATCTTCTCAGGAAGGCATTGCCCTGATGTGTCTGGCAGAAGCCTTGCTGCGGATTCCGGACAAAGCCACACGTGACCTGCTGATCCGTGACAAAATCAATCAAGGCAACTGGAAAGAACATTTGGGCCAGAGCCAGCTGATGTTTGTGAATGCGGCAGCCTGGGGATTGATGCTGACCGGCAAGCTGATGGAAACCCCGCAGCAAAAAAGCCTGTCTAGCTTGTTGACCGGCCTTTTGGCACGCAGTGGCCGCAGGATTATCCGTAAGGCCGTGGATGTTGCCATGCGCATGATGGGCGAGCAGTTTGTCACAGGTGAAACCATTGATGAAGCATTAAAAAATGCCGAACCGCTTGAAGAAAAAGGCTTCCGCTACTCCTATGACATGCTGGGTGAAGCTGCACTGACCGATCCGGATGCTGAACGTTATTATCAGGATTATCAGCAAGCCATTCATGCCATTGGTCAAGCATCACAAGATAAAGATGTTTATGACGGGCCTGGCATTTCTATCAAACTCTCTGCGCTGCATCCACGTTATCAGCGTTCCCAAATGGATCGCGTGCATGATGAGCTCTATGCAAAAGTACTTAAACTCGCAGTCTTGGCCAAGCAGTACAATATTGGTTTAAATATCGATGCTGAAGAAAGCGATCGCCTTGAGATTTCATTGGAACTGTTAGAACGCCTGTGTTTTGAACCGCAACTGCAGGACTGGAAAGGCATTGGTTTTGTGATTCAAGCCTATCAAAAACGCTGCTTCTATGTGGTGGATTACATCATTGATCTGGCGAAGCGCAGTCAGAAACGCCTGATGATTCGTCTGGTCAAAGGCGCGTATTGGGATAGCGAAATCAAAAAAGCCCAGATTGATGGAATGTCGGATTATCCGGTATTTACCCGTAAAGTACATACCGATCTGTCTTATATCGCCTGTGCACGTAAGCTTTTGGCTGAACCAGACTATATCTATCCGCAATTTGCCACTCACAATGCACAAACGGTAGCGACGATCTATCAACTGGCGCAACCTGAGCAATACTATGCCGGTCAATATGAGTTTCAATGTCTGCATGGCATGGGCGAACCGCTGTATGAAAATGTTGTGGGCGATCCATCGAAAAATAAACTGGGTATACCCTGCCGGATCTATGCGCCAGTCGGTAATCATGAAACTTTGCTGGCTTATCTGGTGCGCCGTTTACTGGAAAATGGTGCCAATACCTCCTTCGTCAATCGTATTGCTGACAAAACCTTGAAAATTGAAGATTTGATTGAAAATCCACAGCAAACCATTTTAAAGGCATCAAAACAAGAAGGCGTGATGGGTGCCAAGCATCCCCAGATTCCCTATCCGCAAGATCTTTATACCGATGCACGATTGAACTCTTCAGGACTCGATTTGGCCAATGATGCTGAACTCAGTATTTTAAATGAAGTCGCATCCAGTCTGTCAAATACGCAATTTCAGTCAGCTGCTATGGGAACGGCATTTAGCAGCGTGGATACGCCCCATGCAGTTCCAGTGATCAATCCAGCACACCATCAGGATGTGGTCGGCACAGTCTATGAAGCAACGTCTGAACAGGCCGAAATTGCACTCACTCAAGCAGTTAATGCACAAAGTTTCTGGGCCAATCTGCCAAAAAATGAGCGTGCTGCCTGCCTGAATAAAGCCGCAGAACTGATGGAACAGCGTTTGCTTCCGCTCATGGTTCTTCTTTCTCGCGAAGCAGGTAAAACCTATGCCAATGCGATTGCCGAAGTACGTGAGGCGGTAGATTTCTTGCGTTACTATGCAGCTCAAGTTTTGGATCTCAGTGACAATGTACAGATCCAGCCTTTAGGTACTGTACTATGTATCAGTCCATGGAACTTCCCGCTGGCGATTTTTACCGGTCAGATTTCAGCAGCGCTGGTCGCTGGCAATACCGTGATTGCCAAACCGGCTGAACAAACACCGCTCATTGCAGCACAAGCCGTACAGATTTTATGGGAAGCCGGCATTCCGCAGGATGTATTACAGCTACTACCTGGGCGCGGTGAAACCATTGGTGCACAGCTTAGTGCAGATTCGCGTATTCAGGGCATCATGTTTACCGGTTCCACCGAGGTCGCCCAAATTCTACAAAAAACCGTGGCAGAACGAATAAACCAGTTTGGAGAAAGCGTCACCCTGATTGCTGAAACTGGTGGTCAAAATGCCATGATTGTGGATTCATCTGCATTGACTGAACAGGTGGTGTTGGATGTTGTGAGCTCTGCCTATGACAGTGCCGGTCAGCGCTGTTCTGCCCTGCGTGTCCTTTGTGTGCAAGAGGATAATCTGGAGGCTGTTCGCAACATGCTCAAAGGTGCCATGCAACAGTTGCGCGTTGGCAATCCGGTCTTGCTGAAAACCGATATTGGTCCAGTGATTGATGCAGAAGCCCAGCAAAATATCCAAAAGCATATTGAGCAGATGCGCAGCAAAGGTCATACAGTTCATCAGTTGATGTTTAATCAGGAACAGACTGAATTAACTCCAGGAACATTCATTGCACCAACCCTGATTGAACTGCCAAATCTGGATGATCTGGAACGTGAAGTGTTTGGCCCGGTACTGCATCTGATCAGCTATAAATATGGCGAACTGGAACAGTTGTTAGATCAGATCAACAGCAAGGGTTATGGCCTGACCATGGGCTTGCACACGCGTATTGATGAAACCATGCAAACCGTGATTGCACGAGCGGAAGTCGGCAACCTGTATATTAACCGCAATATCGTTGGTGCGGTCGTGGGCGTCCAGCCTTTTGGTGGTGAAGGTCTGTCCGGCACCGGCCCGAAAGCGGGTGGCCCGTTGTATATCTATCGTTTAATGCATCAAGTATCCGAGAAAAAACTGGCTCAGCCTTATGCAGCTCAAGCTGAGCCAGCACTTGTTGAACATAAACTTGTTCAGGAGTTTAAAGTCTGGGTAGCTAAAACTTTCCCAACTTTATCTTTAAAAGCACCTATGCAAATTGCGACTGGTCAAAGCTTTAGCCTGCAAGGTCCAACCGGTGAGGAAAATCAGTACATGATCTTGCCACGTGAAAGCGTTCTCTCGTTAGCACATAGGGATCAAGACCAGATTCAGCAAATTCTGGCGATTTTATCGGTTGGCAGTCGTCCTGCGGTACTGGCAAACAATACTTTTATTCTGAAATATTTACCAACCATGCCAGCCGCGGTTAGCAAGCAATTTAAAGTGGTCCGGGATATTGAAACAGGTGTATTCGAGGCCGTCCTGCATCATGGTGACACTACTGAACTGATTGACTTGCAGAAACGCATTGCAACACGCCAAGGTCCAATTATTGGTATCACCCATTTAACTTCGGGCAACTATGATATTCCGGTCGAGCGATTTGTGATTGAACGCGCGATCAGTATCAACACGGCGGCGGCAGGCGGCAATGCCAGCTTGATGACGATGGATAATCTCTAAATCAGTCCAATCATCTCATTATTTTTAGCTTAAATCTTTCCTCTTGATGGCCAAACCTCTCTCCTCAGAAGGTTTGGTCTTTTTTATGCAGCTTTTAAAGCAGCTCGACTACAATAGGCTTAGGCAGATCGGCAATTTTTTGCTACCATTTGCGCTTTAAAATATTTGCGATTTCTTACTGCATATGACTTCATCTTATCAGCAACAACTTGAAGCCAAAATTGAACGCATCAGCGCTCAGTTTGCCGAATATCAACCACCTGCTTTAGAAGTATTCCAGTCTCCTGAAAAATATTTCCGCATGCGTGCTGAATTCCGGATCTGGCATACTGAAGATGATCTGTTTTATGCCATGTTCGAACGTGACGAAAACAACAATAAAAAAGTCATTCGTATTGATAAATTTCCAATTGCCGATCGCAGTATTAATGACTTGATGCCACAATTGCTTGAAGCATTCAAGGCAGATTCCAATCTGGGCCATCGCCTGTTTGAAGTCCATTTTCTGGCGACGTTAAGTGGTCAGGTTCTGGTATCCCTGATTTATCACCGCAAGCTGGATGAAAGCTGGGAACCTGCAGCAAAAGCACTGGCGGAAAAACTGAATATTAAACTGATTGGCCGAAGCCGTGGCCAGAAATTCGTCCTGACTGATGAATATGTGGTGGAAGAGCTATCGGTCTTTGATCGTCGCTATAAATACAAGCAGATCGAAAGCAGCTTTACTCAGCCGAATGCACAAGTCTGCCAAAAAATGCTGGAATGGGCATGTGATGCAGCGGAACAATCAGATAAAGATTTGCTGGAACTCTATTGTGGCAATGGCAACTTCACCCTACCGCTTTCAACCAAGTTCCGCCGTGTATTGGCCACTGAATTAGCCAAATCTTCAGTTTATGCAGCTGAGTGGAATATTGAGCAGAACCAGATTGAAAATATTCAGGTGGCGCGTCTGTCTGCCGAAGAATTCACTCAAGCTTATAATGGCGAGCGTGTTTTCCGTCGCTTGCAGGAAGCACTAATTGATATTTCGACTTATGATTTTGAGACGGTATTTGTTGATCCACCGCGTGCCGGTATTGATGATGAAACGCTGAAACTGTTACAGCGTTTCGAACGTATTATTTACATTTCTTGCAATCCAGATACTTTATATGACAATCTGAAACAGTTGTCTCAAACGCATAAAATCAGCAAGTTCGCCATGTTTGACCAGTTCCCGTATACGCACCATGTTGAGACGGGTGTCTTGTTGGAAAAAGTATAAAGAATTTGTTTCAATTTATTATATTGTTACAAAAATGGAGCTTTCTAAAGCTCCATTTTTTATATTAAAAATCATGTATTTAATAATAAATACTGACTTGTACAGCAAGAAATATCGTTAGACCTTTAGGCTTCCATCGGAAATTTTCAAGACCAACTGCTGCTTTTATCACATAGGTCCTATTGCTTTATTTATTTAATTGGCTATATTTCACTCTATGTTAGGTTGTTGTATGAAGGCTCTATGAGTTTTTGGCAAAAGTTGTTTTCTAATGAACAACACAATGAACACAAGAATCAAATTGCTTGTGTTGAAAATGATTGCTCTTGCAAGACGAATGAACAGCTTCTTGAAGCACTTTCTAAAGCCACTGATGAAGAAATCATCATCGGAATTAAAAAGGTTCTTGTATCTCGCGGCTATAGCCGCAAAGAACTGAATGAACTTCAGCACTTGCCATTGCAGTAATCGGCCAAGGTTACAGCCGTATAAAGAAAGCACTTGTTTAGTCAGGTGCTTTTTTATGCTTGAAAGTTTAGTTGAAGGGTTTGGTCTTCTCTATTTCACCATAGTTTATTAACTCCAACTTTAAAACTTCAGAGATCAGGCAGGAAAACTCTAAACAACTTATTTGATCCCCTTTGATTTGAAGAAATGTTAAGGCTTGCTTAGGCTATTTAAAACCTTTACCAGAAGAATATGTTCTAAATTCTGCTTTCTTTAAATCCCTTTAAATTTGGCTTAATAACTCTTCAATTCTGATCTGAAACTCAGGCAAGGCATCGATTAATTTAGCAAAACACAGTACACTTCCTATTAAACGACAATGCTTTTTAAATGGCTTAATTCTGATATGCAACAGACTAAACGGTTTCCCATAGGCGCACACCTTATGGTTAAACATTTCGGTTATACCCATCATGGGATTTACGCCGGACGTGGTCGTGTCATTCATTATTCCGGCTTTGCGCATTTATTCAAGAAACGCCCCATTGAAATCACCTCGATTGAAAAATTCAGTCATGGCAAACCGATTCATATGCAGCATTATGACTCAGCCAAATATAAAGGTCGTAAAGTGGTGCGCCGCATGCGGTCCAGAATGCATGAAAATAACTATCATTTGATTATTAATAATTGCGAACATTTGTGTACCTGGGCGATTACCGGTGTGGAAAGCAGCCCGCAAGTGATTTATATGATGAATCGTCTGACCACGATTGGTTATATCAGCTCGATGATGAGTTTTATGAACAGCATGTTCCTGACCCTGACCACGACCAGTTTCGCATTGGCGCTGTACATCAAGAAGAAACTCAGAGATAAAGCCAATTTACGTTTGCAACAATACCGTGAATTGCAAGATCAGGCTAAAACCAAAGTGTCAGACCTGACCAATCTTAAACATCGTTAATTTAAAGCTCAGCCTGCCGATGATTTTTTATTAGCAAGAAATTTTAAGTTCGTGTTTACATTTTGATGATATCGATAAGGAATCAGGTTAAATGGCCTTTTCTGGCTTGAATCGCTTCAGGCAGTGCTTTACCCAAAGAGCTTAAGGTTTCTCGCTCTACCAGTCGTACAATTGAATCTAGCGGCAGATCATTGTCTTGTAGACCAAAGGGTTCTTCCAGCTCCGCACTAAGCTCATCCAGCCCGAGTAGCATATAAGCAATCAATCCCACTAAAATTGGTGTCCACAGTCCCAAATTCGCCTGTAAACTGAAAGGCAGGATAAAGCAAAAAGAATAAACCGCACGATGTAATAGCACTGAATAAGAAAATGGTAATGGCGTTGACAAAATCCGGTCACAACCAGCCTGAATATCTCCCAAAGCTACAGTGTGCTGATTCAGGTTGTTATAAATAATATCGCTGATCTTGCCCTGCTGATACTGTTGCACCAGCTCTTTTTGCATCTGCTCCAGCACCCATTGCGAGGGATTGATTTGCATGGGCAATTGCTCAAATGACTTGGGTGCAAAACCGGTCGTGGCTTTATAAGCCTGAATGCTAGGCGTTTGCTGTCTCAGCCGATCACGTAATAGATGGGTAAACAGCATCATGCGATATAGCAAAACTTCACGGGTTGGCTCGTCCAAAACATGGCTGTCGCGGCATAAATGACGCGTGGTGGCAATCAGCGCGCCCCATAGCTTGCGCCCTTCCCACCAGCGATCATAGCAGGCCGTATTTCTAAAACTCAGAAAGATCGAGAGAATCACACCAAAAATGGTAAAACCAATTGCCGGGACGGCAGGAAGGCTCACGAAATGCGCCTGACTCAAATACACCAGCAAAGCGGAAATAAAAACCACCAAGATTAATGCTGGCAGCACCTTGGGCAGAATCGTTCCCTGCCAGGCAAACAGTAAACCCAAACTATTATTCTTATCACGCACAATCATGCAATTTTCCCTGTTGTATTGAAAAAGCCCAACCAGAGTTGGGCTTTTTACATTCTGACTTAAACCAGCTTATTTACCTGGTTTAAAGCTGTCCTTAAGATCCAGAATACGGTTAAATACCGGTTTTTCGCTGGAATGATCATATTGATCTGCCACGAAATAACCTTCACGCTCAAACTGGAAACGATCCTCCGGCTGAGCTTGCGCCAAAGCAGGCTCAATCACGGCTTGAACCACCTTCAATGATTCAGGGTTCAGGTTTGCCAAGAAGTCATCACCGACTTCTGGATCAGATTCAGTAAACAGACGGTCGTAAATACGCACTTCCGCAGGAACGCCTTTTGTCGCAGATACCCAGTGAATCACACCTTTGACCTTACGACCTTCAGGATTTTTACCCAAAGTTTCAGGATCAATCGAACATTTCAGTTCAACCACTTCGCCATTTTCATCTTTAATGACTTCGTCACATTTGATGACATAGGCATGACGTAAACGAACTTCACCGCCTGGAATCAGACGTTTAAAGCCTTTTGGTGGTTCTTCTTCAAAGTCTTTACGGTCAATATACAGCTCAGTCGTCAATGGAATAACGCGCTCGCCCATATCGACATTCGGATGACGTGAATGGGTCAGGTCCATATCGGCTGACAAGTTGGTTAAAGTCACTTTTAATGGATTTAACACAGCCATACCACGAGCGGCAGTATTTTCCAGAGACTGGCGAATACAATATTCCAGCATTGCTACATCGACAATACTGCCATCAACTTTTGATACACCGACACGTTGACAGAAATCACGCAGACCTTCAGGTGTGAAGCCACGACGACGCATACCCACTACAGTTGGCATACGTGGGTCATCCCAACCATTTACATGACCACCTTCAACCAGCTTACGCAATTTGCGTTTTGAGGTGATGGTATAGTCCACATTTAAACGGCTAGATTCGTACTGACGTGGCACTGATGGTGATTTAACTTTTGCCACTACCCAATCATAGAATGGACGATGATCCTGGAATTCCAAGGTACACAGTGAATGCGTAATGCCTTCAATTGCATCAGAAAGTGGATGCGCATAGTCATACATTGGATAAATTTTCCATTTATCGCCAGTCTGATGGTGTTCAGAATGCAAGATACGGTATAAAATTGGATCACGCATATGCACGTTCGGTGAAGTCATATCGATCTTGGCACGTAAAACCGCCTGACCTTCTGCATATTCACCGCTGCGCATTTTCTCAAAACGCTCCAGGTTTTCTGCAACCCTTGCATCGCGTTGTGGCGAGTTCTTGCCTGACTCAACGAAATTGCCACGGTTTAAACGGATCTCTTCAGGGCTTTGCAAATCCACATAGGCATCGCCCTGCTCAATCAGCTGAACTGCCCAGGTATAAAGTTGATCGAAATAGCTTGATGCATAACGCGGCTCGCCTTCCCACTGGAAACCCAGCCATTTCACATCATTGGCAATACCATCCACATATTCCTGCTCTTCGGCATCCGGGTTGGTATCGTCAAAACGCAGGTTACACACACCTTTAAATTCTTCAGCAATACCGAAGTTCAAGCAAATTGCTTTCACATGGCCAATATGTAAATAGCCATTCGGCTCAGGCGGAAAACGCGTCACCACCTGTTGAGTACGACCAGCGGCTAAATCATCAGTAATGACCTGACGTACAAAGTCCAAGCCTGGTTGTTGTTCTTGCTGCTGCACTGAATCGACTGCATTGTTCTTCTGGGTCGGGTTTTCGGGCAGAGATGTCACAACATCATTTGGCTTCATGATCAATCATTCACTTCTAAAGTTAAAAAGGGATTAACGAATATTTCATCGTACAAGTTGTACGTATATTCATTATCAAAGTTCCTTAGTTTAACTATAGGTGCTTAATCTCTCAACCGCTAACTACGGTATTTGATTTCAATTCACTCATTTTAAAAAGTGAAAATACAGCAAGCTGCCCAAAACTAAAATATCAATACTTTACGAAACTGGAAAATGATTCAATTTGTACCTAACCCGAAATATAACGCCCTGTCTGGCAGCAATTGAAATGCCTTGATAAATCAACGTATAAATAAGGTATTATTTTTATGCTTTTAACAAAGAAAATAATGTTTTTACTTGCCTTGTCGAATGTAGTTTGCTTATGCTTCACTCATTCAGAAAAAACCATGGCACTCGTCCATGATCAGGAGATTACACAATGAGTTTTCCTCAAGTCGAATTAAACACCAATAAAGGTCGTATTGTTCTAGAACTCAATGCTGAAAAAGCACCTAAAACCGTAGCTAACTTTTTAGAATACGTACGTGACGGTTTTTATGACGGCGTAATTTTCCACCGTGTTATTGATGGTTTCATGATCCAAGGCGGCGGCATGGATGAAAACTTCAAAGAAAAAGCAACACGTGATGCGATCGAAAACGAAGCAGACAATGGCTTGACCAATGACGAAGGTACGATTGCAATGGCACGTACTCAAGCACCGCACTCAGCTTCTGCTCAATTCTTCATTAACGTGAAAAACAACTCATTCCTTAACCACTCTGGCAAAACTGCTCAAGGTTGGGGTTATGCCGTATTTGGTAAAGTAGTTGAAGGTATGGACGTTGTGAACGAAATCAAAAATGTACGTACTGGCAACCGTGGCTACCACGCTGACGTTCCTCTAGAAAACGTAGTCATCGAATCTGCAAAAATCATTTCTGAATAAAAAACGTCCTCTCCGTTCTTTATGAGTTTTAAAGCGATGCTTTAAAACGGTGTAATGGAAAATCCCTCATATGAATGAGGGATCTAGAGAGGAATAAAAGGAAAAGATTCGTGACCTATCTGTTTATCTCAGATTTACATTTGTCACCTGATCACCCTCGACTTGTTCGGGGGTTTTTAGATTTATTAACTGAATATCAAAATCAAAATACCCAATTGTATATTCTGGGTGACTGGTTCAATGCCTGGATTGGTGATGACTATACCTCTCCATGGCTGGACGAAATTGTCACTGCATTAAAACAGTTTACTCAGGCTGGGAATCAGGTCTATTTTCAAGCCGGCAACCGGGATTTTGTCTTGGGAAGTAAATTTTTAGCTCGATTTGGCGGACAGCTTCTTCCCGAAATCGATCAGCTGATTATTGCCGGAACACGTTTTTGCCTGGAACATGGCGATGCACTATGCACCGATGATATTTCTTATCAGCGTTTTAAAAAAATTATTCGTCATCCCTGGCTACTGGGCTTCTTAAGAAAAACCCCGCTTTCATTTCGAACCAGACTGGCTAACCGCTTTCGTCAACAAAGCCATCAGGCACAACAGTTTAAAAGCTATGAAGTGATGGATGTCAACCCACATGCAGTTGAGCTGGCATTACAGGACGTAGATGTACTGATCCATGGTCATACACATCGCGCAGCTATTCATCAGTTAGCTAAGAAAAAAAGAATTGTACTGGGCGACTGGAAAGAAGACAGTGCTGAGATTCTGGAAATTCAGGAAGATCAAAATTTTGACACCCTGAAACTAAAAAAGTGGCGATATTAATCAGCCACTTTTTTACGATATTGATCTGCTTAACACAGACGATAAAGCTGGTTTACCCCAGTATAGAAACTTTTACCATCGAGATTGAACTGAAATTCCTCACCCGTTGGCAATTGAATCATTTTACCGACTTCAACCCAGATAAAACCGTCCATTGTATTTTGCTTACGCTTTAATGGAACCAGTTTCACGTTAATTTCATTGCCATCAGCGGCAGTGGCAATATGCCATTCATTGATTTTGATCAAAATATTTACTCACACGATATGAGCTTTTTGTGACTATATGGAGAGAGATTAATAACAACCTAGTTTACATAATAGTTCTATGGTTAGTAGATCTTATTTGAGTTCAAATACTTGAACTGAAAAGTACATCACAATCAGCTTAAAATAATAATAGAAGCAAGAACAGTACTTGCTTGAAGTGCAACCAGTGTAAGCTATTTATCTAGCAAAAGCAAAATTACATTGTAATGACAATAGAATGGGATTTTTAAGAACTTTTCTCATGCTTTGTTAATTTTTAGGCTTTTAACTCTTATTATCTAAAATTCATTTTAATGTTATTTCATTTATATTTATAAACAAAACCTGTCTTTAAATACTTGAAAATCAATATTAGAGACATGAAACTCAGTGCGAGGTACAACAAGTTCCACTCTCCTGTCTTTTGATAATTAAGGATTAAAAGAATAGCATTTAAGGCTGCAAACAGTACGTGAATCATAAAAGAGCTTGTTGCGCTCGTCTAGTTCTTTGCTGACGTTTATTCTTTAAGGTGTTCTGCTGTTCTTGTAAAAATTGTTCTACTTCTTGAAGGTTCATTATGATTTTCTTATAGTTGAATGAATAGCTCATCCCCCAACAATTTCTGGTTAAAAATAAACCAAATATCCAGTTAAGCTATTCATTCAGAATCTCTAGTTGATTAATAACCGCTAGTCGGATTATTCACATTGATATCCTTTTTATATTTCCCCAATAGATCACGCAAGGAATTCATCAAAACACTGGTATCTACGCCCACTGCTACAAACTCAGTGCCAAGTTCGATATATTTTAGCGTCACTTCATGCTGGGTTGACAAAATTCCTGCAGCTTTGCCTGCAGAACGAATCCGCTGGATTGCATCAATTACAGCTTTTTGTACTTCAGGATGATTCGGATCACCTTGATAACCCATAGTGGCAGATAGATCAACGGCGCCAATAAACACGCCATCAATCCCGTTGATCTGAAGAATAGCATCCAGATTTTCAAGTCCTGTGACCGATTCAATCTGGATTAATAAACAGATTTCTTCATGTGCCGTCTGATAATAATTTGGAATGCTGTTCCAGCGGGTGGCACGTGCCAGTGCAGCACCAACGCCACGAATTCCTTCAGGCGGATAACGGACTGCCCTGACCATGAGTTCGGCCTGTTCCACGGTTTCTACCATCGGAATCAACAACGTTTGTGCACCGATATCAAGGAGTTGCTTGATCAGTTGTACGCTACCAATGGGTGGTCGTACCACTGCTTGCGAGGGATAAGCAGCAATACTTTGCAGTTGCGACAAAGTCGTTCTCAAATCACTGGGTGCATGCTCACCATCAATCAGCAGCCAGTCATAACCTGCATTTGCCGCAATCTCGGTGCCATAGGCATCTGCCAATCCAATCCATAAGCCGATTTGCTGCTGGGTTTTCAGTTTGTGTTTAAAGTAATTGGTCACTTGCATCCGCTAACCTATTTGCATGTTGCTGGCGATGCCTCTTATTAAACGCTTCTCGCTTAAAAGTGCCAATAGACAAAAACTGGATTTTAATCTGATTTAACTCTAAGTTTTGCTTGAATCCAGCTCAAGATCATCTCAAAACAGGCTTTGCCTGATGCTTTTTTATTGTAATAATCAGGGGATGTGAAAAATGTATATATTTAAAACTTCTACTCGCTGTTTATTTAAAAAGATTGGAGCCCATTGATGGATTTACTCAAGATCACGCAGACCCGCTATACCACTAAAGCCTATGATCCTAGCAAGAAAATCCCGGCAGAACAGTTCGAGCGCTTATTAGAAATTTTGCGTCTGACACCCTCTTCAATCAATATTCAGCCTTGGCATTTTTTTATTGCCGATCATGATGCAGCCAAACAGCGCATTGCCAAAGCGTTGGTTGGTACTTATGCCTACAATGCACCCAAAGTTCTGGATTCATCCCATACCATTTTATTCTGCACCAAAGCCGATATTAATGAGTTGCATCTAGGGCGTGTCATCAATTAGCTTGAGGAAAACCGCCTTGTCCCCATTATACTTTTATGACTAAACGCTATGCATTAAAAGATGAGCAGTG
>NZ_JAMXXS010000015.1:0-70239 GCF_024129595.1 Acinetobacter lwoffii
AATCCTGGTCGTTAAAGTGTTTGTTTGCACTCATATTTTAACTGTTAGGACTCAGGTTTTTTTATTTAAAGCAAACTATGGGACAGCAGTGGGAATCCCCCTCCTTTTCAAAGGAGGGGTTAGGGGAGGATTTTATTTAAAAGACCTCTCCCTATCCTCACTTGCACTTCGTTTTAAAAGCCGTGCTTTAAAACTCGCTCAGGAGAGGGAATACTCATATTTAAATAATGGCATTAGCTTTCCAATTTTCACTTCTTATAAATTCTAAAATAAAAAGAGAGGCCTTAGCCTCTCTTTTTATTTAATTTAAACTTACTTCTTTTTCCGCTTCGCGCGTTTCTTGGCTTGTTCAGCCGCAACTGCATCCAAAGCTTCTTTCAGTTCTTCATCCGTAAAGTCGGTGATGTGGTGCAACATCTGCAACTTCACTTCATCCAATACCAAATCTGCATATTGAGCCACATTGGTTAGCTGCTCATCAAAGACAATCGCATTGTCTTCATTGGTACACAGATAACCTTTTTGGGTTAAGACTTTAATAAAGCTCTGGAATAGGGCTTTGTCGAAGAACTCAGGTGAGTTGAACTCATATAGCACAGACAGGCGCTGTCCCACCAGATAACTCAGCTCTTCGACCTGACGGGTCGAAATATTGCCAGAACCACGCTGGGTAATCAGTGCCAAAGTCATGTAGTAACGTTCCAGACTTTGGGTTACTGGTGCAGCTAGAACTTCAAGCTGATGATGTGCTTCTGTATTTGGTGCAGGTGCAATCAGGTTTTCACCATCTTGTGTAATCAGTTTTGAGGCAATTAAGCTGTCAATATGCGCATTCACCTGATCCTGAATCTCATCTTCATGCCATTTTAAAAACAGTTCAGCTTTGAGGAATGGGTACAGGGTACTGCTGATATTCACGACATCATGACGACGAATGGTACCGTTATGTTCAACTAGGGCTGCAATCAAAGATGGCAGCACAAAAGTGTGCACAATATTATTACGGAAATACGTCAGCAGAACTGCCTGATTATCTTCAATCGCAATAATATCTCCCAGCACATGTTTTACCCGTTTGATCAGTTTCAGCTTCATCGCATAGGCAATAATTTCTTTGCCTGAAAGCGGTGTAACTTCCATCCGTTCATCATAAGGTAATGCCGCCAGCAGGGTGCGATAAGTATCCAGCTGCTTGATACAGATTTCTTCATCCAGCGTATGTTTCGGTGTCGCCAGCAGGATCAACGATAATAGCGATACCGGATTGATCACCACTGCACGGTTGATATTTTCCAGAATCGCTTGCGCAGAGCTGTTTACTGCATCAGAAACTGCTTGTGGAATTGGATCATCGTTCTTTTCAATTTTAATATTTTCTGCGCCATGTTGTTTCAGGATGTCATCCAGAAATACCGGCTCACCAAAATTCAGATGCACTTTACCGAAAATGCGTTCAATTTTGCGCAGGGTTTTGACAATACCAAAAATAGATTCGGCTTCTTTCGGCTTGCCGCTCATCTCACCGACATAAGTGCCGCCTTCCATCAGGCGTTCATAACCGATATAGGTCGGTACAAAGACAATTGGTTTGGCCTTGCCGCGTAAATGACCATGCACGGTCATCGCCAGCATCCCAGTTTTAGGTGGTAGCAAACGACCAGTACGTGAACGACCACCTTCGATAAAGTATTCCAGTGGGGTATTGCGTGACAGAACGCTATATAAATATTCTTTAAAGACTGTGGTATAGAGCGCATTGCCACGGAAAGTACGGCGGATAAAGAAGGCACCGCCACCACGTAAAATCTGCCCCACAAAAGGCATATTCAGGTTATCGCCCGCAGCGATATACGGCACCATCAAGCCACGACGATAGATCACATAAGACAATAACAAATAGTCGATGTGACTGCGGTGACATGGGGTATAGACAATTTCATAATCCTTGGCCAATTCACGCACGGTACTGAAATTATGGACTTCTACGCCGTCATAAAGCTGGGTCCATAAACGGGTCAGGGCTTTATCGGCAAAACGTACAGTCGAATGAGAATAATCGGAAACAATTTCGTTCAGATAACTAATGGCACGACGTTCAGATTCCAGCATCGAGATTTTACTGCGAATACTGTCATTGCGAATCGCAGCCTGTACATCTGGCGATTTGATGAGACTGTGCATGACATTGCGACGGTCAGACAGATCCGGTCCAAGAATCACTTCGCGCTGACCATCCAGATAATCATTTAAAGTGCTGACAATATAAGTCGCCGGCGCTGAATTTGGATGCGTTTCTTTGGCATAGTCAATCATGGCACGTAACGACTGTGGCTCATGAAACTCTAAATAAGACTGACGACCATGCAGGCCGATATTGACCAGTTGCTTGACCCGGCTTGGTGTAGACCAGGTATCGGTAAACAGCAGTTTAAACCAGGAATCTTCTTTTTCCGGTTCGCGTCCCCAAAGCACGGTCACCGGTACCAGTTCGACATCCAGCTCAGGATGTTGCTCCAGGATTTCAATCAAGCGTAACAGGCGCGGTGGAAACGCATGTGGCGGTGAACTCAGCAGGTTGTTTTCATCATGATGTTGCAGAAACAGTACTGATGCTTTTTCTTTGTTGTTGCCGATCTGCATTGGATCAAGGGCAGCCGGTAATTTTAAACGGCGCGTTTCTGCATCGACCACCAGTGCATTACTGCGCGAATGGTTCTGTAAAACGTAGCAGACCAGCTTTCGCGAGTCTGTTGCAGTCTGATCAGATTCAGGCGCTGTCACTTCACTTGGTACTTCCCCAAGAACATGAGGGGTAACCACAAGATCAAGTAACTTACTTGAAAGCTTGCGATACATTTGACCAAAGCCATTCTTGGACATAGCTGCTCCTAATTTTACTGACCAAAACCACAGGACTTCTGAGGGGGATTTATTTTGCGGGTTTCTAAAGCGAAACCATATATCTTTTTTTAACAACTTCAACAGAAGTGCTTCAATTTTAGCGTGAAAGCAGGTGCTTTTCCTAGTCACTTATGACATCAGTATGACAGAACAGTCATGCAAACTTTAGAGTTTCGTTCTGATTTTGTGGCAGAATATTCCAGATCAATTATTTAAATCCTTTTTTCCATTTTGGATATCTCCAATATTACGTAGGTTGCTTATGAATGCCTTAACACAGGAACTGGTCGAGCTGCTCAGCTTAGAAAAGTTAGAAGAAAACATTTTCCGGGGAATCAGCCGTAATCTGGTAGGCAAGCGCGTATTTGGCGGTCAGGTTTTGGGGCAGGCACTCCGCGCAGCCTCTTATACTACAGACCGTCCGGCGCATTCATTACATGCCTATTTCCTGTTTGGTGGTGATGTCAATGCACCCATTATTTATGAAGTAGAACGGATCCGTGACGGTAAAAGCTTTATCAGTCGCCAGGTTCGTGCAATTCAGCATGGCCGGACTATTTTCATGTGTATGGTGTCTTTTGCAGAGCCGGAAGAAGGTTTGAATTATCAGATTTCAGGGCCTGAATATCCGCCAGCAGAAAGCCTGAAAAATGAAGCAGAACTGATCAAACAAATGATCGAGTTTATTCCGGAAAATGTCCGTGCGTCTTTCACCCGTGATCGTCATGTGGAAATTCGCCCGGTCAATCCGCAAAATCCATTCCAGCCTCAACCTGAAGCACCGTCTTATGCGCACTATATCCGTACGCATGACCGTATTGCTGCAGAAGTTGATCAGATCTCTTTGCATCAGGCCATTGCTGCTTTCTATTCCGACTTTACCTTGATGACCACGGCGCTTCGTCCACATGGTCTGAGCTATATCTCGCCAAGTTTACAATGTGCCAGTATTGACCATGCCATGTACTTCCATAAACCGTTCCGTGCGGATGAGTGGATGCTTTACGATATGGATGCTACCCAAAGCGCCAGTTCGCGCGGCCTGAATTTTGGCCGGATGTGGCAGAACGGTGAGCTGGTCTGCAGTACCTCTCAGGAAGGCCTGATCCGCTTACGTGAAATCGAAACGCAATAATTTTTTCTTGTTTAAAAAGCCGAATCTCAGATTCGGTTTTTTTGTTTTTAAGCCGGGTGAAAAAGGCCATTTGATATCATGTCCTCACGCCGCGTTTATAAAATATTACTCGATTCTGTAGACACTGCATGGCATAGTGCGGCTTAAGATCAATATTAAAAATGCATGAAAAGATGAGCTTAAATACGCAAATTTTAATTGCCGCCGTATTGGGGGTGCTGTTTGGATTTCTATTGACGATATTTCCGCAGACCTCATTTTTTGATGTCAGCTTATATGGCATCGGTATCGTCAGCAGCATTTTTATTGGCTTGTTAAAAATGCTGTTAGTGCCGCTGATTTTTAGCTCGATCGTGGTCGGCGTATCCAATCTGCAGGCGGGTGGGCAGCTAAGCCGCACCTGGAAAATCACCCTGATGTGCTGTGTGACCACCACCACCTTGGCGCTCATTTTAGGTCTGGCGTGTGCGCATTTGTTTGATGTCGGTAAGGGTGTTGATGTGCTGATGTTCCAGGATGCCATGGCGCAACATCAAACGCCAGATACCCTGACACCTTCATCTTTCTTTACCAATTTTATTCAGAATACCCTGATCAATCCGTTTAAAGCTTTTGCCGATGGCAATGTCTTGGCGGTGGTAGTCTTTGCGCTATTTGTTGGTGTAGCACTGGTCGCAGGGGGAGATAAATTCCGTACTGTACGCAAGCTGAGTCACCAGTTTTTCGAGATCATGATGTTAATGATTGGCTGGGTGATGAAACTGGCACCACTTGGTATTTTTGCCTTATTGGCCAAATTAATTGCCACTGAAGATGTTTCGGTTCTCAGTCGTCTGGCGGAATTTGCTGCGGTGGTTACCGGCACGACGATTTTTCATGGCATCGTGGTCTTGCCTTTATTGCTATGGGTTTTCGGCAAGATGGATCCGGTCACGTTCTTTAAAGGCACACGAGCTGCTCTGATTACTGCCTTTGCTACCAGTTCCAGTTCGGCCACCATGCCCTTGTCAATGAAATGCGCACAGGAAAATTTAGGAGTACGTCCACATACCGCAGGCTTTGTGATTCCACTTGGTACACAGTTGAATATGGATGGCACAGCACTGTATGAAGCGGCAGCAGCATTATTTATTGCCAATTTAATGGGACTGGATCTGAGTCTGGGGCAGCAACTGGTGGTCTGCGCGACTGCGATGATTGCATCCTTAGGTGCACCGGGGATTCCGAGTGCCGGTATGGTGACTATGATTATGGTCTTGCAATCGGTAGGTTTGCCTGCCGAGGCAATTGCCATTCTGTTGCCGATCGACCGTTTACTGGATACCGTACGTACAGTGGTGAATGTTCAGGGAGATATGATGATCAGCGTGGTGGTGGACCGGCATACGCGTGAACCCGATCTTCAAGCTACAGATAGCTAAAACATTTAAAAAAATAAAAAAGCAGGTATTTGACCTGCTTTTTTATTTGTACGTTGAGTTTTAATAAATCAAGAATGATCACAGATCATTTAGGTGATATGGTCTTAATCCGCTGAACGCTTATTCTGATTTAGCTCATCTGCCGCTTTAAGCTCGGATTGATCCTGCTCAAGCAATTCCAGCGGTTCTTCAGCTTCATTTAAATCATGAGTCGATACTTCAGCATGCTCAGAATCAGCTTCACTAAGCTCGAGCTCTTCAAGCGGTTCATCAGATTCATTCAAATCATGCGCTGATGCTTCCGGAATGCTGTCCAGATCATATTCAGATGCTTGATCTAAGGTAAAGTTCAAACGGCCACCCATGACGCTGGCCAGTTCTTCTAAACCTTGTTTGTTCATGGAGGAAAACAGTTGAATCGAGAAATCCAGCTTCATCTTTTTCAATGCCGCTTTGACTTCCTGCAAGGCTTTGGATGCAGGACCACGGTTTAGTTTGTCAGATTTGGTCAATAACACATGCACGAACAACTGGCGGGAATAAGCCCATTCCAGCATCATTACATCAAAGTGTTGCAGGGGATGACGGATATCCATCAACAATACCAGGCCTTGCAAGCTTTGACGGTGAATCAGGTAATTTTCCAGTTCTTTTTGCCAGACCAGTTTCATTTTTTCAGGCACAGCCGCATAACCATAACCGGGTAAGTCGACCAGACGCTGATCCGGATTACCCAGGCTGAAAAAGTTGATCATCTGGGTACGGCCAGGTTTTTTCGATGCACGTGCCAACTGTTTCTGGTTGGTCAGGGCATTAATCGCACTAGACTTACCCGCATTCGAGCGGCCGGCAAAAGCAATTTCATAGCCTGTATCTTCTACACAAAGACTGAGTTTGGGTGCACTCATTAAAAATTCGGCTTTGCGTAGCCAGTTGAGTGCGCGCACAGAATATTCAGTAATGGCAGAATCAACTTTTTTCTCGTAGCTGATCTTTTGCTTAGGCGCATGGGCTGTCTTACTGTTTTTGGATTTTCCTCTGCTGTGGTGCATAACTCAACTTCAATAAATGATCTACAATGAAACATTATAAAGGAAGTCGCACAGGCAAGCGAACTTTGCCGCAAGAATAAGTCACAAGACCTGACCCGGAAGACTTTAAAGATTAATCAGGCCGATCGGAGAATTTGTACTGAAACGCGCATTTCGTGGCCTAATCACATCTTTAAGCACATATTGGTCCAGACTGCTATAAAACTGTTCCACCGCATCATCTAAAATACCTTTTAAACCACAGGTCGGACGTAATACGCAGGGTGGGCTATTGCATTCCACTACATTGCTGTCGCGTTGCAGGATCCGCACAATCTGTCCCAGCTGGAGGTTCAGGCTGGCCGGATTTAAACGTATGCCGCCACCTTTACCACGTGTGGTAATCAGCCACTCCTGTTTCGCCATAAAATGCACGATTTTCATGGCATGATTTTGTGAAACCTGTAATCGCTCGGCAAGTTCTGCAATGGTATAGGGGAGATCACGTGGCTGTGCGACATACATCAGAATCCGAAGCGCATAGTCAGTGAATTTATTGAGTTGCATAACGTCAACAGCTAGAAAATGAAAGAATTGAATGTTAAAAGCTCCACGAATGGAGCTTTTAATCAGAATCTGATGCTAGTCTAAACCGTTTTTGCAATTAAAGCTTGAGCGGGGCAGACACTTCAACTACATCACCAACTTTGTAGTGGTCGATCAGTGTCTGTGCAACCGAGAATGCGGTTGGATTTTCTTCCGCTTTCACAGTAATTTGATATTGCTCGTTTTGAGCCTGATCAAAGCTAAACTGTTGTGGTTGACGAATGTGCTGTTCAGGCACCTGTACACGTACTGAAATATGTTCACCGGCTTCAGCACTTGCAATCGCTGCACCATCTTTAGCTTTAAGTGTAAAGATTTTACCTGCGTCGGTATCATTGACTGCTGCTACTTCAAATTCGCGCCAGCCCGCCCAGCCACCATTTTCAGAAGCTAGGGTGGCATATTTAGATTTTTCCACACCAATCAAAATATCTGCCAGTTGCATATACGCTTCTTTCCAGGCTGCAATCAGGTCTGAGTCCATGGGTACATCTAAAACTTCGCTGATCGAGTGCAACAGATTCTCACCGACAATCGCATATTGATCCGGTTGAATATCCAGGCTGACATGTTTAGTGGTAATGCGTTCGATGGCTTTGGCCAAAACGCCCGGATTGGTAATGTTTTCGGCATAGGCAAGTACTGCGGCAGCCAAGGCACGTGGTTGACGGCCAGTACTTTGATGATCCATGTTGAAGGTGTTTTTCAACTCTGGATGGTTTTTCAGCATGCGGTTATAGAAATACGTGGTAAGTGCTACGCCGTTTTCACGTAAAACAGGAACAGTCGCTTGTACAAGTTCAATATGTTGTGGAGTCATGAGAGCCGTCTACAGGTGTTTTTTAAAAGATGTATTTAAATTACATCTTTTAAAATGGCTTTACAATAGCGCATAGTCATAAAACCATAAAAAAATTACGGGATATAAAAATATCCCATAAAAAGTGTGATGATGATCGGAAAAGGAGGGGGATTATTTGCGGCCAAACAGCGAACCCAGTAAGCCGCGCACAATTTTCTGCCCAGTACTCCCGCCCAGGCTACGGGCAGCACTTTTGGCAAAGGTGCCGACAATATCCTGAGTCAGTTTTTCTCGTTGCTTGGCTGCGCGTTCAGCTTCTTTTTGCTGTTCTCGTGCCAGACGTTCCTGTTCTTTAATTTGCTGCTTGGCAAGAGCTTCCTGTTCCTTGCTTTGCTGTTTGGCAAGTTCGGCGGCCTGAGCCTGTTGCTGGCGTTCTGCGACCTTGTTTTGCAGCATTTCATGGGCGCTATCCCGATCGACTGGCTGCTCATAAATACCGGCGACAATACTTTGCTGCATGAGAGCCTTGCGTTCTTCAAGCGAGATCGGTGTAAAGGATGAATGCGGCGGCATGACCCAGCCACGCTCTACTATTTGCGGAATGCCTTTTTCATCCAGGCAGCTAATTAGGGCTTCACCGACAGCAAGTTCGGTAATCACCTGATCGACTTTAAATTCAGGATTGGCTCGGAAAGTCTCTGCTGCGGTTTTCACTGCTTTTTGATCTTTGGGAGTGAAAGCCCGCAAAGCATGTTGAACCCGATTGCCGAGCTGGCCTAAGACACTTTCAGGTAAGTCCAACGGATTTTGCGTGACAAAATAAATTCCCACGCCTTTAGAGCGAATCAGGCGCACCACCTGCTCAATTTTATCCTGTAGGGCAGGGCTGGCATTATCAAACAAGAGATGGGCTTCATCAAAGAAAAACACCAGTTTAGGTTTGTCCAGATCGCCGACTTCGGGAAGCTGTTCAAACAGCTCGGAGAGCATCCAGAGCAAGAACGTGGCATATAGCTTAGGCGTATTCATCAGCTTGTCAGCCGCCAACAAATTGATATTGCCACGGCCCTGACTGTCCGTTTGTAAAAAGTCCATCAGATCCAGCGCCGGCTCGCCAAAAAACTGGTCACCGCCTTGGTCAGCCAGAGCTAACAAATTACGTTGAATCGCACCGAGACTGGCGGGTGAAAGATTGCCATATTCAGCTTTAAACTCAGCCGCATGCTCAGAGACATAACTCAGCATGGCTTTCAGGTCTTTAAAGTCGATTAGCAATAAACCCTGATCATCGGCAATCCGAAACACGGCAGATAAAACGCCTTCCTGGGTGTCATTCAGATTCAGTATTTGCGCCAGCAGCAGCGGGCCAATTTCAGAAATGGTAGTGCGAATCGGATGACCCTGTTCGCCAAATAAATCCCAAAACACCACTGGTGAGGCTGCAAAAGGAATGGACTCGATATTGAGACTTTTAATCCGTTCATCAAACTTGGGGCTGCTTTCACCTGCTTTGGCCAGGCTGGACACATCGCCTTTGGCATCGGCGAGGAATACAGGTACACCAATTCGAGAAAAGCTCTCCGCCAATACTTTTAAAGTCACAGTCTTTCCGGTACCAGTGGCACCTGCAATCAAGCCATGTCGATTGGCAAGTTGGGAATGCAGCACAATATCCTGTGTGGTATCCGCAGTTTTTTTAGCAATAACAATTGGTCTACCCATAGCTTTTCCTGTTATTTATTATTCGTTTTTAAGTTTTTTCATTTGTTCTAGTGCATGCTGAATATCTTGAATCAAATCTTCCGGATATTCCAGTCCAATACAGAAACGAACCAGCAAGCCGTCTTTTAAGTGTGAATGTTCCAGCACACGCATGTCTTTTAAGTTATATAGCATGACCAGACTGACAGGGCCACCCCAACTAAAGCCTAGCTTAAACAGTTTTAAACTATCACAGAAATTCCGGATATCCTGCATTACGTATGTGCTGTCAAAGATCACGCTGACCAGGCCGGCACTATCACCTTGCTTGCAAATTTCTTTCCAGTACTGATGGCCTGCGCTATCCGGATCAGCAGGATGCAGAACCTGTACAAAATCGGTTTGCTGTTTAAGCCATTCCAGTAAGGTCAGCGCACTGCTGGATTGATGTTGATATCGCAGTTGCATAGAAGCCAGACTGCGTTGTACCTGTGCCACATCATCACCAGAAACACTAATGCCCTGAATGGCATGTGCACGGAACAGTTTGTGATGCAGAACCTTATCTCGCGTAACCACTGAGCCCATCAGGATATCACCACCGCCGCTTGGATATTTGGTCAGTGCATGTACCGTCATATCTACACTTAAATGCTCTTCACTAAAATCAAAGGCATCAAAAGCCAGACCTGCGCCCCAGGTATTATCCAGCGCAGTAAGAATATTGTGTGCCTGAGCTTTTTTCACTAAACCAGCCAGATCCGGAAATTCCAAGGTGACTGAGCCAGCAGCCTCGAGCCAGATCAGTTTGGCTTTATCTGTAGGCTGAAATGTATCAAGCTCTATGGGATTGTAGACCTTAACCGTAATTCCATAACGCTTTTCCATATTGCGTAAATGCTCCATGTTTGGACCATAGATATTGTCAGCCACCCAAACCTCATCGCCCTGGCTTAAAAAGCAAGAATTCACGAGATTAATCGCGGATAAACCACTCGGTGCGAGCAGGTGATATAAACCACCTTCGAGTTGTGCGATGTTATCGCCCAGCGTAAAGGTCGTAGGCGTGCCATGCGTGCCATAACTATAATCATAGTCATCGGTCCAATGGCGATTAAACAGGGCATCGGTATTGTTAAAGATAATGGTCGATGCACGATAGAGGGGAGGTTGAATGGTGGAAATCGCTTGAGGAGCCTTTCGTGGTGCATGAATCAGGCGAGTTTGAGAGTCTTGTTTCACGTGAATGCGCTCAAATGTAATCAAATATTACTCTAGCTTAAGAGAATCTGTGACTCACTGCCAGTTACGTTGTGAATTGTTTAAAAACAACAAGTCTTATAAAAAGTTGGCTTCATTTTTGCAAAACCTAAATCTATATAGCTAAAAAAATAGGTTGAGGAGCATGAAGTCGCATTTAAAAGTGCATTATTTTCAGCATATTGCTGGTGAAGGTTTTGGTAGTTGTTATGAATTTTTAAAGCAGCATCAGGCGCACATTACCGCGACTGAATTTTTTGCTTTACCCGTGGATCGGCCGCTGGAGATCGAGGCGCTGCCTGCAGTGGAAGAGGTGGATTTGCTGATCATTATGGGGGGAACCATGAGTGTGAATGATGAAGCAAATTTCCCTTGGTTAAAAATAGAAAAACGCTGGTTGCGTCGCTATCTTTCGCATGGTAAACCGGCAATTGGCCTGTGTCTGGGTGGGCAGTTGATTGCAAATGCTTTGGGTGCAGGTGTTAGTCGCAATCCAGAACAAGAATTGGGGTGGACCACGGTGCACAGAGTGGCGAATCTACCAGAGACGTGTTTTAGCCTGCCGGAGCAGTTTAATATTCTGCAATGGCACAATGAAACATTTGAATTGCCCAAAGGTGCAGTCCATCTGGCAGAAAATGAAGCCTGTCGTAATCAGATGTACCAGTTGGGCAGAAATGTATTGGGCTTCCAGTTTCATCCTGAAATCACGCCGGAAACCCTGGCATTGTTTTTGGAAAATGAAGAAGAGCTTGCGCAATTTTCAGGAAAATATGTGCAAAATTTATTTGAATTAAAAAAAACCACGAAGCAAAAATTTATTGAAGGAAATCAGATGTTAAATCGTGCTATAGAATATGTTTTGGCAAAAACTGCCTAATATTTAAACAATAAACTATTGTTTTAAGTCATAAATTGAAAACTTGGATAAAACAATAAAAGAGATTTGCTTATGCATTAAACAATGGCTATAATAAGCGACCCTTCAATAGGAAGGGGGTTAACTGCGAATAAAGTAGTTAACTATCGTTACAGTCGTGGCATCGATCATGACCTTAGTGATATTTCACTGCTCTTGACACTTGCCCATATAAAGTGGGGTGAGATGCGTCAAGAGTGATTCTTTATATATTTGGCTTGGAGTTTACTGGTATGTCTAACCAGAGAATTCGTATCCGTCTTAAGTCTTTTGATCATCGCCTGATTGATCAATCAGCTCAAGAAATCGTAGAAACCGCAAAACGTACTGGCGCACAAGTGTGTGGTCCAATTCCAATGCCAACACGCATTGAACGTTTTAACGTTTTAACATCACCACACGTAAACAAAGACGCGCGTGACCAGTACGAAATCCGTACTTACAAGCGTTTGATCGACATCGTTCAACCTACAGACAAAACTGTAGATGCATTGATGAAGTTAGATCTTGCAGCTGGTGTTGATGTTCAGATCGCATTGGGTTAAGGCTTTCGGGTTAATTAACACTCTAAGTTAATTAGGCCGCTTTTTTAGAGGTTTATGCACATGGCTATTGGTTTAGTCGGTCGCAAGTGCGGTATGACACGTATCTTTACAGATGCTGGTGTTTCTGTGCCTGTTACAGTGATTGAGGTTGATCCTAACCGCATCACTCAAATCAAAACGCTTGAAACTGATGGTTATCAAGCGATTCAAATCACTACTGGTGAACGTCGCGAATCTCGCGTAACTAACGCTCAGAAAGGCCACTTCGCGAAAGCGGGTGTTGCAGCTGGTCGTCTAGTTCAAGAATTCCGTGCTACAGAAGCTGATCTTGAAGGTCGTGAAGTTGGTGGTACTCTTACCGTTGAATTGTTCCAAGTTGGTCAAGTTGTTGACGTAACTGGTCAATCTAAAGGTAAAGGTTTCCAAGGTGGTGTTAAGCGTTGGAACTTCCGTACGCAAGATGCAACTCACGGTAACTCAGTTTCTCACCGTGTTTTAGGTTCTACTGGTCAAAACCAGACTCCTGGTCGCGTATTCAAAGGCAAAAAAATGGCTGGCCATTTAGGTGCTGAACGCGTAACTACACAGGGTCTTGAGATCGTTGCTATCGACACAGAACGTTCAGTTCTAGTTGTTAAAGGCGCGGTTCCTGGTGCTACTGGTGGCGACGTAATCGTTCGTCCTACGATCAAGGCCTGAGGGGAAATAACGTGAATTTAAATACTGTTTCCGGCTCTGCTGTTGAATTATCAGAAGTTGCGTTCGGTCGTGAATTTAATGAAGCTCTTGTTCACCAAGTGGTTACAGCTTATTTAGCTGGTGGCCGTCAAGGTTCAAAAGCTCAGAAATCACGTGCAGACGTTTCTGGTGGTGGTCGCAAGCCATTCCGTCAAAAAGGTACTGGCCGCGCTCGTGCTGGTTCTATTCGTAGCCCAATCTGGGTTGGCGGTGGTAAAACTTTTGCTGCTCGTCCACAAGACTGGTCTCAAAAAGTAAACCGTAAAATGTACCGCGGTGCTATGCAATGCATCCTAGCTGAACTTGTTCGTCAAGATCGCCTAGTTTTAGTTGAAGAGTTTGCTGTTGCGGCTCCAAAAACTAAAGAATTGCTTGCAAAACTTAACGACTTGAATGCGACTCGCGCATTGATCGTTACTGATGCTGTTGATGAGAACCTGTATCTTGCTGCGCGCAACATTCCACACGTTGATGTGGTTGATGCTGCTGCAATCGATCCGGTTAGCTTGATTGCGTTCGACAAAGTTGTTATGTCTGTAGCTGCTGCTAAGAAAATTGAGGTAGAACTCGGATGAACAACGAACGTATCTATCAAGTCCTGCAAGGACCTGTATTCTCAGAAAAAGCACAAGTTTTAGGTGAAACTGCTGGTGTTCAAGTGTTTAAAGTTGCATTAAATGCAAACAAGCTTGAAATCAAAAAAGCAGTGGAACAACTCTTTGGTGTGGAAGTTGTTAAAGTTAACACGACTATCACTAAAGGTAAGTCTAAACGCTTTGGTAAAACATTAGGACGTCGTTCTGATGTTAAAAAAGCATACGTCACCCTGAAAGCTGGCCAAGATGTTGAAATGGCTGACTTGGGCGATACCGCTGAAAGCACAGCGGAATAAGGACGAGAATTATGCCTATTCAAAAATGTAAGCCAACGTCTCCAGGACGTCGCTTTGTAGAGAAAGTGGTTCACGATCACCTTCACAAAGGCGCACCATACTCTCCGTTGGTTGAAGCTAAAAAACGTACTGGCGGCCGTAATAACAACGGTCACATCACGACTCGTCACGTTGGTGGCGGTCACAAGCAGCACTACCGTCTAGTTGACTTTAAACGTAACAAAGATGGTATTCCTGCAACTGTAGAGCGTATCGAATACGATCCTAACCGTACTGCACACATTGCACTTGTATTGTATGCTGACGGTGAGCGTCGTTATATCATCGCTCCTAAAGGCCTTCGCGCTGGCGATAAAGTACAGTCTGGTAACGATGCTCCAATTCGTCCAGGTAACTGCTTGCCGCTTCGCAACATGCCTATCGGTTCTACTCTTCACAACATCGAACTTAAAATCGGTAAAGGCGCGCAGTTAGCTCGTTCAGCTGGTACTTCAGTTCAGCTGTTGGGTCGTGACGGTTCTTACGCTATCGTTCGTCTGCGTTCAGGCGAGATGCGTAAAATTCACGTTGAATGCCGTGCTGTGTTAGGTGAAGTATCTAACTCAGAAAGCAACCTTCGTTCACTAGGTAAAGCTGGTGCATCACGCTGGCGTGGTGTTCGTCCTACCGTTCGTGGTATGGCGATGAACCCAGTTGACCATCCACATGGTGGTGGTGAAGGGCGTAACAAAGGTATTCAACCTGTAAGCCCATGGGGTCAAAAAGCTAAAGGGTACAAGACACGTACCAATAAGCGTACGACTAAGATGATTATTCGCGACCGTCGCGTTAAGTAACAAGTAAAGGAATCTGACAATGCCTCGTTCTCTGAAAAAAGGCCCATTCGTCGATGCGCACTTGTTCGCTAAGGTTGAAGCGGCTATCGCGGCTAATAACCGTAAGCCGATCAAAACTTGGTCGCGTCGTTCGATGATCCTCCCGGATTTTGTTGGTTTAACAATTTCTGTACACAATGGCCGTAACCACGTTCCTGTGATCGTTTCTGAGCACATGGTTGGTCACAAGCTTGGTGAATTTGCACCAACTCGTACCTATCGCGGTCACGGTGTTGACAAGAAATCTAAACGTTAATGGGTGCTATGATGGAAGTAACTGCTAAATTACGCGGTGCCGCTATCTCGGCACAAAAAGCTCGTTTGGTTGCAGATCTTATCCGCGGCAAATCTGTTGCGCACGCTCTTAACATCCTTAACTTCAGCAACAAAAAAGCTGCAGTTCTAGTTAAGAAAGCGTTGGAATCTGCGATTGCAAATGCTGAACACAATAACAGTTTAGATGTAGACGATCTTAAAGTTTCTACGATCTACGTTGATGAAGGCATGAGCCTGAAACGTATTATGCCACGTGCTAAAGGCCGTGCAGATCGTATTACTAAGCGTACTTGTCACATCACCGTTAAGGTAGGGGTTTGATATGGGTCAGAAGGTTCATCCAATCGGTATCCGCCTAGGTGTTGTGAAACGTCATAACGCTAACTGGTATGCGAATCCGAAACAATACGCTGAATACTTGCTTAAAGATCTTCAAGTTCGTGAGTTTTTGATCAAAAAACTTAAAAACGCGATGATCAGCAACATTCTTATCGAACGCCCTACAGGCGCTGCTAAAGTAACTATTAGCACTGCTCGTCCAGGTATCGTAATCGGTAAAAAAGGCGAAGATATTGAGAAACTACAACGCGAATTGACATCTATCATGGGTGTTCCTGCGCAAGTAAGTATCAATGAAATTGATCGTCCAGACTTAGACGCGCGTCTAGTTGCTGAAGCTATCGCTTCTCAATTAGAAAAACGTGTAATGTTCCGTCGTGCTATGAAGCGTGCGGTACAAAACACAATGCGTGCTGGTGCTAAAGGTATCAAAGTAGAAGTTTCAGGCCGTTTAGGTGGTGCTGAGATTGCTCGTACTGAGTGGTATCGTGAAGGTCGTGTACCTCTACATACGCTTCGTGCAGATATCGACTATGCGACTATGCGTGCTGAGACTACTTACGGTACGATCGGTGTTAAAGTTTGGATCTTCCGTGGTGAGATCTTGGGCGGCATGAAACAAGTCATGAACCCAGCTCCAGCTGAAGAGCGTCCAGCTAAACGCGGTCGTGGTCGTGGTGAAGGTCAAGAGCGTCGTGGTCGTCGCAATGATCGTTCTGCTGAAAAAGGAGAATAATCCATGTTGCAACCTAAGCGTACTAAATTCCGTAAAGTGCAGAAAGGCCGTAACACTGGTCTAGCGCACCGCGGTAGCACAGTATCTTTCGGTACTATTGCACTTAAATCAGTTGAACGTGGTCAAATGACTGCGCGTCAAATTGAAGCAGCGCGTCGTACAATTAGCCGTCGTATTAAGCGTGGTGGTAAGATCTTTATCCGTGTATTCCCGGACAAGCCGATTACTTCTAAGCCTCTTGAAGTGCGTATGGGTAAAGGTAAAGGTTCTGTGGAATATTGGGTTTGCCAAATCAAACCAGGTAAAGTCTTGTACGAAATTGATGGTGTTAACGAAGAATTGGCTCGCGAAGCGTTTACGCTTGCAGCAGCTAAGCTTCCGTTTAAAACCGCTATCGTGACTCGGACGGTAATGTAATGAAAACTAAAGATCTACGTGAAAAGTCGGTAGAAGAGTTGACAGCTTTGCTTGATGAGCAACAGCTTAACCAATTCCGTCTTCGTATGGCGAAAGCAACTGGTCAATTGGGTAAATCGCATGAAGTTGCACTTACTCGTCAGACTATTGCTCGTATTAAGACCCTCCTTACCGAAAAACAGGGGAACGGACAATGAGTGATAAAACAGTCCGCACGTTAACTGGCAAAGTTGTAAGTGACAAGATGGATAAATCTATCGTTGTTCTTATTGAACGCCAAGTTCAACACCCGTTGTATGGCAAATTAATCCGCCGTTCAACAAAATTACATGCTCATGATGAGAACAACACAGCTAAAGCTGGTGATGTTGTAACCATTAAAGAAAGCCGCCCAATTTCTAAAACTAAGTCTTGGACTCTAGTTGAAGTTGTTGAAGCAGCTGCTGAGTAATTAACGTTCTTGTTGCATCATCGGTCAATTTCGAGTACTCTTTGAGCCTTTCGAAATTTCGACCGGTGTTGCTCGGTTTTGGAGTAGGGCAATGATTCAGACCGAAACTATGCTCGACGTAGCAGACAACAGTGGTGCACGCCGCGTACAATGTATTAAAGTACTTGGTGGCTCGCATCGTCGTTATGCTTCTGTTGGCGACATTATTAAAGTTACTGTAAAAGAAGCAATTCCACGCGCACGTGTTAAAAAAGGTGACGTGATGAATGCGGTTGTGGTTCGTACAAAATTCGGTATCCGTCGTGCAGACGGTTCAGTGATTCGTTTCGACGATAACGCTGCTGTTATTTTGAACAACAACAAAGCGCCGATTGCAACTCGTATTTTCGGACCAGTGACTCGTGAACTTCGTACTGAACAGTTCATGAAAATTATTTCATTGGCTCCTGAAGTTCTATAAGAGGCGATCATGGCTAAGATTAAAAAAGGCGATCAAGTAATTGTGATCGCAGGTAAAGAAAAAGGCAAACAGGGTACTGTTCTGTCTGTTTCTAATGACCGTGTTAAGGTTGAAGGCCTTAACTTGGTGAAGAAGCATCAGAAGCCGAACCGTGCTACAGGCGCTGAAGGTAGCGTTGTAACTCAGGAAGCTTCGCTTCATATTTCAAACGTGGCAGTTTTTAATGCTACAACCCAAAAGGCTGACCGTGTTGGTTACCAAGTGATTGATGGCGTGAAAACTCGCGTATTCAAATCAAATGGTGAATCAGTGGCGGTAGCGAAGTAATAGGTTGATATAGGCCATGGCCAGACTTAAAACACGTTACAACGACGAACTTAAAGCTCAATTACAAGAAGTATTGGGTGTTAAGAATGTGATGGAGATTCCTCGCATCACTAAAATCACGATCAACATGGGTGTTGGCGCAGCTGCTGCTGACAAAAAACTCCTTGATGGTGCTCTTTCAGATATGCAAGCTATCGCTGGTCAAAAACCAGTACTTACGTTAGCTCGTAAATCAATCGCTGGTTTTAAAATCCGTGATGGTTGGCCGATCGGTTGTAAAGTTACTTTACGCGGCGAACGTATGTACGAATTCTTGGACCGTTTGATCTCGATTGCGATCCCTCGTATCCGTGACTTCCGTGGTTTCTCTGCGAAATCATTCGACGGTCGTGGTAACTACTCAATGGGTCTTAAGGAGCAAATCATGTTCCCTGAAATCGATTTTGACAAGATTGATCGTATTCGTGGTATGGATATTACCATTACTACGACTGCTCGCACCGATGACGAAGGCCGTGCGCTTATGCGTGCATTCGGCTTCCCGTTCAAATAAGAGGTCGATATGGCTAAGAAAGGTATGATTAATCGCGAATTGAAACGCGAAGCTACTGTTGCTAAATACGCTGCAAAACGTGCTGAATTAAAAGCTGTTATTGCAAACGTAAATGCATCAGACGAAGAACGTTTCGAAGCGATGATGAAATTACAAGCATTACCACGTAATGCATCTCCAGTACGTCTACGTAACCGTTGTGGTTTAACTGGTCGTCCTCATGGTTACTTCCGTAAGTTCGGTTTAAGCCGTAACAAATTACGTGAAACAGTAATGCAAGGTGATGTACCTGGCGTTGTTAAGGCAAGCTGGTAAGGAGCACTATAGATGAGTATGCAAGATACCGTTGCCGACATGCTAACACGTGTTCGTAACGCACAAATGGCAAAGAAACAAACTGTTTCTATGCCTAATTCTAAGTTGAAGGTAGCAATTGCTAACTTACTTCAACAAGAAGGTTATATTTCAAACGTAGAAGTTGCGGATGCTGAAGGCAAACCAACTCTTACTTTGACTTTAAAGTATTTCGAAGGCAAACCAGTTATCGAAACTGTGAAGCGCGTAAGCCGTCCAGGTCTACGTCAGTATCGCGGTAAAGATGCACTTCCGAGCGTTAAGCAAGGTTTAGGTATTGCAATTGTTTCTACAAGCAAAGGCATCATGACTGATCGCGCTGCACGTGCTGCAGGCGTTGGTGGTGAAGTTATTGCTTTTGTTTCTTAATAGGTGATTCCTCATGTCTCGTGTGGCTAAAGCCCCAGTAACTGTACCTAACGGTGTAACAGTTACTCAGAACGGCCGGCAGGTCGAAGTGAAAGGCACTAAAGGTACATTGTCTTTCAACCTGCATGCGCTGGTCGAGCTTAAACAGGAAGACGGTATTCTAGCTATTGCTCCAGTACAAGAGTCGAAAGACGCTTGGATGCAAGCTGGTACTGCTCGCGCTGTGCTTAACAACCTTGTAAAAGGTGTTAGCGAAGGTTTCGAACGTAAGTTACAGCTTATCGGTGTTGGTTATAAAGCTGCGGTTAAAGGTGACGTTGTTCATCTTAACCTTGGTTTCTCTCACCCGATCGATTATGCACTTCCTGCAGGTGTAACTGCTGAAACTCCAACTGCAACTGAAATCATTCTTAAGTCTGCTGATAAAGCAGCTTTAGGACAGGTTGCTGCAGATATCCGTGGTTACCGTCCACCAGAGCCATATAAAGGCAAAGGTGTTCGTTATTCTGACGAAGTTGTACTTCGTAAAGAAGCTAAGAAGAAATAAGGCGCGAGGTTCTTATGAACGAAAAGAAACAATCCCGTTTGCGTCGTGCGAAAAGCACACGCTTGCACATCCGTGCATTGGGTGCGACTCGTTTGTGTGTAAACCGCACTCCGCGTCACATCTATGCTCAAGTTATCTCTGCAGATGGTGGCAAAGTATTAGCGCAAGCTTCTACTTTAGACGCTACTCTACGTGCGGGTACAACTGGTAACGTTGAAGCAGCTCAAAAAGTAGGTGCTTTAATCGCAGAACGCGCTAAAGCAGCTGGTGTTACTAAAGTTGCATTTGACCGTTCTGGTTTTAAATATCATGGTCGTATCAAAGCCTTGGCTGATGCTGCTCGTGAAAACGGCTTGGAGTTCTAATCATGGCTAAAGTTGAACAAAACGAAGGTCTTGTTGAAAAGCTGGTTGCCGTTGATCGTGTAGCCAAAGTTGTTAAGGGTGGTCGTATCTTCTCTTTCACAGCATTAACTGTTGTGGGTGATGGTAATGGTCGCGTAGGTTTTGGTCGTGGTAAAGCACGTGAAGTTCCAGCTGCTATCTCTAAAGCACTTGAAGCTGCTCGTCGCAATATGATTACTGTTGACCTTGTTGATGGTACGTTACAGCACCCAATTCATGCACGTCACGGCGCTAGCCGCGTATTCATGCAGCCTGCCTCTGAAGGTACAGGTGTAATTGCTGGTGGCGCTATGCGTGCAGTTCTAGAAGCTGTAGGCGTACGTAACGTGTTGACTAAATGCCGTGGTTCTACTAACGCTGCTAACGTAGTAAACGCAACTTTCAATGGTTTGCGTGATATGACTACTCCTGAAAAGGTTGCTGCGAAACGTGGTCTTTCAGTAGAACAAATTCAAGGGTAATCAATCATGAAAACGATTAAAGTTACCCAGACTAAATCTGCATCGCACCGCTTGAAAAATCACAAGCTTAGCCTGCAAGGTTTAGGTCTGCGTCGTATTGGTCATACTGTAGAAGTGTTAGACACACCTTCTAACCGTGGTATGATCAACCAAGTCTACTATATGGTTAGTGTAGAGGAATAAGCCATGACTCTGCGTTTAAATACAATTGCACCTGCAGAAGGTGCTAAACGTGATAACCTTCGTTTAGGCCGTGGTATCGGTTCTGGCGTTGGTAAGACCGGTGGCCGTGGTGTCAAAGGTCAAAACTCACGTAAGAGCGGTGGTACTCGTCCAGGTTTCGAAGGCGGTCAAACAGCACTTTACCGTCGTTTGCCTAAATTCGGCTTCACTAGCCAATTGGCTTTGAAAACTGCTGAAGTACGTTTATCTGAGCTTGCTAAAGTTGAAGGCGACATCGTGTCTCTTGAAACTTTAAAAGCTGCGAACGTTGTACGTAAAGACATGATCCGTGCTCGTATCGTACTTTCTGGTGAAATTACTCGTGCATTCACTGTTCAAGGTGTTGCATTGACTAAAGGCGCTAAAGCTGCTGTTGAAGCTGCTGGCGGCAAAGTCGAGGAGTAATCCCCAGTGTCTATGACTCCTAGTTCTTCAGGTCATGTCAACATGATGAAAGGCCAACCATTTCATGTGAAATACCGTGAAATTATTCGTCGAATGATGTTTCTCATTGGTGCGTTGTTGGTGTTTCGACTAGGAGCGCATATTCCAGTACCAGGCATCAATAATGCTGCGTTAGAAAACTTGTTTAATGCAAACCAAGGTACCATCCTTGGTTTGTTTAACATGTTTTCTGGTGGTGCATTAGAACGAATGTCTATTCTTGCTCTCGGGATCATGCCATACATCTCTGCGTCGATTATCGTGCAGTTGATGTCAACTGTGGTTCCTTCGCTGGAAGCTTTAAAGAAAGAAGGCGAGCAAGGCAAACGTAAAATTAATCAATACACACGACAAGGTACATTATTCTTAGCGCTGGTACAGGCGATAGGTATGTGTGCAGGCCTGATCAGTCAGGGGATTACCCTGAATACTGGTTTGGCTTTTTATGTTCCTGCAGTAACCTCACTGGTTGCGGGGACCATGTTCTTGATGTGGTTGGGTGAACAGATTACCGAGCGTGGGGTGGGAAATGGTATTTCCATGATCATCTTCGCGGGTATTGTTGCCGGATTGCCTAATCTGATTATGCAATCTTTCTCCTCTGTAGATAATGGCCAGACCAGCCTGATTGGCTTGGTAATTTTTGGTTTGTTATCTCTGGGTGTTTTGGCAGCGATCGTGTTTATTGAGAAAGCGCAGCGTCGTATTCCGGTAAACTATGCTCAAAAACAACAAGGTCGTCGTGTATTTACTGCACAGCAGACACATTTGCCATTAAAAATTAATATGGCGGGTGTGATTCCGGCAATTTTTGCCAGCTCATTACTTTTGTTCCCTGCGAGCTTAGGTCAGTGGGTGGGTAGTGCAGATCCAAATGCTGGATTTATTAAGCGTAGCCTGCAAGATGTCGCATTGGTATTGTCGCCTGGTCAGCCGTTGTATTTGGTGCTCTTTGGTGCGTTAATTATCTTTTTCTGTTACTTCTATACAGCACTGGTATTTAGTCCTAAAGAAGTGTCAGAGAACTTGAAACGCAGCGGAGCTTACGTGCCTGGTATACGTCCAGGTGAGCAAACTGCTCGTTACTTAGATCATATTCTCAATCGTTTGACCTTTATTGGCGCGATTTACATCGCAGTCATTTGTTTGATGCCGATGGTATTGCAAAGTTCATTTGGTATTCCATTCTATTTGGGTGGTACCTCTTTGCTGATTGTTGTGGTGGTAGTGATGGACTTTATGGCTCAGCTGCAATCACACCTCACTTCGCACCAATACGATAATCAAACGTTAATGAGAAAAACGACTGCTCATCCTAAGGGATAAGCGCACTTGAGGTTTCATCATGAAAGTACAAGCTTCTGTTAAGAAAATTTGTGGTAGCTGTAAAGTTATCCGTCGTAATGGGGTTATCCGCGTAATTTGTAGCGCAGAACCTCGTCATAAGCAGCGTCAAGGTTAATCTGATTAAGACCTGTTGATTTCTGTAGGCGAATTAGGTTATTATCCGCCCCTCAAGATTTTTGTGGGGCGGTTGATTATCTACTGCCTTTTTGGAGAAAATTGAATGGCTCGTATTGCCGGTGTAAACATTCCGGATAACAAGCACGCTGTTATCTCTCTAACGTATATCTTTGGTATTGGTCGCCATACTTCAAAAGCTATCTTAGCTGCTGCTGGTATTGCTCCAACTACTAAGATCCGTGAATTAGATGACGCTCAGCTTGATGCGATTCGTGCAGAAGTTGCTAAGGTTCCGACCGAAGGTGATTTACGTCGCGAAATTTCCATGAACATTAAACGTTTAATGGATTTAGGCTGCTACCGCGGTCTTCGTCATCGTCGCAGCTTGCCTGTCCGCGGTCAACGCACCAAAACTAACGCTCGTACCCGTAAAGGTCCGCGCAAACCTATTAAGAAATAAGATTTCTGGAAGCTAAAAGATGGCTAAAGATACTCGCGCACGCAAGAAGGTCACTCGTACCGTCTCTGAAGGTGTCGCACACATTCACGCTTCTTTTAATAACACCATTGTGACTATTACCGATCGTCAAGGTAATGCACTGGCTTGGGCCACTTCAGGTGGACAAGGCTTCCGTGGATCACGTAAATCAACTCCGTTCGCTGCTCAGGTAGCTGCTGAAGTTGCTGGTAAAGCTGCTTTAGACTACGGTTTGAAAAACTTGGACGTCCTTGTAAAAGGTCCTGGTCCTGGTCGTGAATCTGCGGTTCGTGCTTTAGGTGCAGTGGGTTATAAAATTAACAGCATTACCGATGTGACGCCAATCCCGCACAACGGTTGCCGTCCACCTAAAAAACGTCGCGTGTAAGGAGAAACATTCATGGCTCGTTATATTGGTCCAAAATGCAAACTCTCTCGTCGCGAAGGGACAGACCTGCAACTTAAATCAGGCGTTAAACCGTTTGATGTTAAGACAAAAAAACATGCGAAAGTTCCTGGCCAACACGGCGGGGCTCGTGGTGGTAAACAATCTGAGTACTCACTACAATTACGTGAAAAACAAAAAGTACGTCGCATGTACGGTGTTTTAGAGCGTCAATTTAGTAACTACTATAAAGAAGCTGCTCGTGTTAAAGGCGCAACTGGTGAAAACCTGTTGAAGCTACTTGAAAGCCGTCTTGATAACGTTGTTTATCGTATGGGTTTCGGTTCTACTCGTGCAGAAGCTCGTCAGTTAGTATCTCACCGTAGCATCACTTTGAATGGCCGTCGTGTTAACATTGCGTCTATCCAAGTTAAAGCGGGTGATGTGATCGCAGTTCACGAAGGCGCTAAACAACAATTACGTATCAAAAACGCAATTGAATTAGCTACTCAACGTGGCATGCCTTCTTGGATGGAAATTGACCATTCTAAATTAGAAGGTACGTTCAAAGCTGCACCGGATCGTTCTGATTTACCTGCTGAAATCAACGAAAGCTTGATTGTAGAATTGTATTCTAAATAATCCTTGAGGAAGCAATATGACGCGTACTGCAAATGAGTTTCTAACTCCGCAAGCGATCAAGGTCGAAGCGGCAAGCGGGACCTCGGCAAAAGTTATTCTAGAACCATTAGAGCGTGGCTTTGGTCATACTCTTGGTAATGCTTTACGTCGCATCCTTCTTTCTTCTCTACCTGGCGCAGCTGTGGTAGAAGTTGAGATTGAAGGGGTCGAGCACGAGTACAGTACTTTGGAAGGCTTGCAGCAGGACATCGTCGAGCTCTTGCTGAACCTAAAAGGATTGTCGATTAAGCTGTTCGATCAAAATGAAGCTTATTTAACATTAGAGAAACAAGGTGCAGGCGACGTAACTGCGGCTGACCTTCGTTTACCTCATAATGTTGAAGTGGTTAACCCTGAACATTTGATCGGTACTTTAAGTGCCTCAGGCTCATTGAAAATGCGTCTGAAAGTGGCTCAAGGTCGTGGCTACGAGACTTCTGATTCACGCTTCCCAGAAGGCGAAACTCGCCCAGTGGGTCGCTTGCAGTTAGATGCGTCTTACAGCCCAATCAAACGTGTTTCATATACCGTGGAAAACGCGCGTGTAGAACA
The DNA here is from genome assembly GCF_024129595.1 of Acinetobacter lwoffii. Classification (GTDB taxonomy): domain Bacteria; phylum Pseudomonadota; class Gammaproteobacteria; order Pseudomonadales; family Moraxellaceae; genus Acinetobacter; species Acinetobacter lwoffii_O. The sequence continues at coordinate 24,747 of NZ_JAMXXS010000015.1, forward strand.
ACGTACTGACCTTGATAAACTGATCATTGATCTTGAAACTAACGGTACTGTCGATCCTGAAGAAGCGATCCGCAAAGCTGCAACTATTTTGCAGCAACAAATTGCGATCTTCGTTGACCTTCAGAAAGATCAAGCACCTGTTGCTCAAGAGCCTCGTGAAGAAGTTGACCCAATCTTGCTTCGCCCAGTAGATGATCTAGAGCTAACTGTTCGTTCTGCTAACTGTTTGAAAGCAGAAAACATTTACTACATTGGTGATCTTGTACAGCGTACCGAAGTTGAGTTGCTTAAAACTCCTAACTTGGGTAAAAAATCGCTTACTGAGATCAAAGATGTTCTGGCTTCTAAAGGCTTACAACTCGGCATGCGTTTAGAGAACTGGCCACCGGCTAGTCTCCGTATGGACGATCGTTTCGCCTATCGTAGCCGTTAATTAAGTAGGACTATCACCATGCGTCATCGTAATAGTGGTGTGAAATTAGGCCGTACAAGCAGTCATCGTAAAGCGATGTTCCAAAACATGGCTAACTCTTTGTTCGAGCACGAGTTGATCAAAACAACTGTGCCTAAAGCAAAAGAGTTACGTCGTGTAGCTGAGCCTTTAATCACTTTAGCTAAAAACGATACAGTAGCAAACCGTCGTTTGGCGTTTGCTCGTACTCGTTCAGCAGCAACTGTTGGTAAATTATTTACCGTTCTTGGCCCTCGTTACAAAGAGCGTAACGGCGGTTATCTACGTGTTCTTAAAGCGGGCTTCCGTGCAGGTGATGCTGCACCGATGGCTTACGTTGAGCTAGTAGATCGCGAAGTTAACTAATTTCGTGAAGAATAACGCAAGTTGTTCGAAAAGGTCGGTTGAATAAACCGGCCTTTTTTATTGTCTGTATATTTTAATTTAGAATGATTGAGTTCCGCATAACTGATCTGGCCTGAAAAGATAAAAAAATAGTGGCTTTTTAATGAACTTGACATTGCGTATTGTCAGTTTTGTGATTTAATAAAAACAGATAGCATCGCTTAGGTAAAAGAACAACATGGAAAAGCAGGTAGATATTTTAATTGTGGGTGCGGGGATCTCGGGGATTGGTCTGGCAGCGCATCTTTCTAAACATTGTCCACAACGCTCTTTTGAGATTATTGAACGCCGCGAAAGTATTGGCGGAACTTGGGACCTGTTTAAATATCCGGGAATCCGTTCTGATTCCGATATGTCGACTTTTGGTTTTAATTTCAAACCCTGGAAGAAAGAAAGCGTGCTTGCCGATGGCGCATCCATCAAAAATTATCTAGCTGAAGTGGTGGATGAGTTTAAGCTACAGTCGAAAATCCATTTTCAGCATCGGGTCTTAAGTGCCAATTATGATTCTACAACCTGCAAATGGTCAGTAGAGATCGAGGATGCATACGGTAAGAAGCAGATCTGGATCGCCAACTTTGTACTGGGTTGTACCGGTTATTATAATTATGATCAGGGTTTTCAGCCGGAGTTTCCAAATCAAGATGCGTTCAAAGGTGAGTTTATTCATCCGCAACATTGGCCGGAAAATTTAAACTATGAATGCAAAAAGGTGGTCATTATTGGTAGTGGTGCGACCGCGATTACCTTGGTTCCTGCGATGGTGAAAGGCGGAGCAGGACATGTGACCATGTTGCAACGTTCTCCAACTTATATTGCCTCTGTACCCTCGGTAGATTTTATTTATTCAAAAATGCGTAAATATCTGCCTGAGGAGGTCGCCTACAAGCTGACACGTGCGCGTAATATCGGCATGCAGCGCGGGATTTATGCTTTGGCACAGAAACAGCCAAAATTATTAAAATCACTTTTGCTTAAATCGGTGCAATTCCAGCTGAAAGGTAAAGTGGACATGAAGCACTTTACCCCGAATTATGAACCTTGGGATCAACGTCTCTGTGTGGTGCCGGATGGGGATCTGTTTGAAATTTTACGTGAAGGGCAGGCATCGGTTGCAACGGATCAGATAGAAACCTTGACCGAAACTGGAATTCAGCTGAAATCAGGTCAACATCTGGATGCTGATATTATTGTTTCTGCAACGGGTCTGAATATTCAAATCCTCGGCGGGATTCAGGCGACGATGGATGGTCAGCCTATCGATACCTCACAGCATATGCTGTATAGAGGCATCATGGTCAGTGATATACCAAATATGGCGCTGATTATTGGCTATATCAATGCCTCCTGGACGCTTAAAGTCGATATTGCAGCTGAGTATATTTGCCGTTTGTTGAACTATATGGATCAGCAAGGTTATGCGCAGGTGATTCCTCAGGGAGATCAGAGTGAATTGCTTCAGGATACCGTCATGGGTAGTCTTAGTTCGGGTTATATTGCCCGAGCTGCAGACGTGATGCCAAAGCAGGGTAAACATGTTCCATGGAAAGTCAGCAATAATTATCTGGCAGACCGCAAGGAACTCAAGCAGGCTTCGTTTGAAGATGGGGTGCTGAAGTTTAGAAAAAACAGCAATACTTTAAAGCATAAACCGCGTTTGGTCTCTTAAATTTATATTTTTGCATACAGAAAAAGGAGTCCTGAGAGACTCCTTTTTTATGCATCCATTTTAAAGTGAACGGGCGATGAGTTCTTTCATGATTTCGTTGGTACCGGCATAAATCCGGTTGGCACGGTTATCGATATAAGCCCGGGCAATCGGATATTCCAGAATATAACCATAGCCGCCATGCAATTGCAGGCATTCATCTACGACTTTGCTATACATTTCTGAAATCTTGTATTTGGCTGCAGCAGCGGCATCTACGCCTAGTTCGTGCTTGAGTTGCAGCTGCATACAGCGATCCAGATAAGCGCGACAGACATCGATCTCGGTACGCAGTTCTGCCAGTTTAAAACGGGTATTTTGAAAATGGCTGATGCTCTTGCCAAAAGCCTGACGTTCCTTGGTATATTTCACTGTATGGGCAAAAGCGGCTTCAGCGCCTGCCTGACAGATAATCGCCACAATCAGGCGTTCCCAAGCCAGTTCTTTCATCAGCATCATAAAGCCCATGCCTTCCAGACCGAGCAGGTTTTCTTTGGGTACCCGAACATTGTCAAAGAACAGTTCGCAGGTATCCTGGCCTTTCATGCCAATTTTATTCAGCGGCTTGCCTTTGCTAAATCCGGGACGGTCGGCTTCGACCATAATCAATGACAGATTGGCTGAACCTTTATCATTATTGCCAGTTTTACAAACCACGATGGCCATATCACAGAGATAGCCATTGGTAATAAAAATCTTGGAACCATTAATCAAGTAGTCATCGCCATCCAGTATTGCCGATGTACGCACTGCTTGCAGGTCAGAGCCAGTTCCCGGTTCGGTCATGGCGATCGCGGTGACGACTTCTCCAGACGCCATTTTGGGTAGCCATTGCTGTTTTTGAGCTTCATTACCAAAGTTCAGCAGATAATTGGCAACAATATCCGAATGCAATGAAAATCCGGTCGCTGAATCTCCGGCATAGGCCTGTTCCTCAATCAAAATCATGCTATACAGCCGGTCTACGCCAGAGCCGCCATATTCCTCAGGCATGGTAGCGCAGAGCAATCCAAGCCCACCGGATTTATTCCATAGCTCTCGATCCACATGTTGCTGACTTTCATAACGCTCGGTATGTGGAATGACTTCTTTCTCATAAAATTTACGTACCGTCTCGCGAAAAGCATCATGTTCGGTATTAAAGAGTTGGCGCGGCAGCATCGGAGCAAGTGGGCGAATGGCTGCAGATTGCATCTTGTTATTCCTTATTTTGATCTGTTTGGTTTAACTTAGGCCATGCCAAGATCAGCAGCAATGAGCGGAATGTTCAAATGACTTAAATCTGCTGATGCTTTTGGTCATTTCTATGAAATCCCTCGAAATTCAGCCAGCGCTTCAGGTAAACTATTCGGGTTTATAACGAGTTGGGGAAATTCGATGACTGATGACATCAGCTTAGAAGAGCGCAAAGTGATTTATCGTGCGCGTCGTGGTTTAAAAGAACTGGATGTATATTTTGATCCCTACGTAAAAAACCATTACCTGAATGCTGAGCCTTTCGAAAAACAGATGTTTGCAGAGCTGGTTGAGCAGGAAGACCCGGATTTGCTGGACTGGTTTATGGAAGTGTCTGAGCCGCCGCGTCCTGAACTAAAAGATTTTATCAAGAAGCTTAAATTTTACGTTCATGGATAATCGTTGCTTCAAGCTGAAACGCAGTCTGTGTGCATTGGCGTTTCAGTTTTTTATTTTTGCACTGCTGATGTATCTATTGTATCAGTTATTACCGATTGCACTTTGGGCAGTGTGTGCTGTCATAGGCTTGGTGATTTATCAGCTGTTTTACCGCAAGACTCCCCAGATCGAGCAGTTTGAATATCTGGATGGACGTGAATGGTCATTGACTGCCAAAGCACGACCTGTCCGTCGGGTATGCATTAGCCACGTGATTGATCATCAGGCGTATATTGTGGTGTATTTCCAGCATGCCAAGGCGCGACCTTTACTGATCTGGTGTGATCAATTGCCACTCAAACAATGGAAATCCTTAAAAGTATTGACTAAATTAATTTAGTTGTAAGACAAGTGCATTTGAATGATTTGCTTAAAATGCACATAAAACAAATATTTAGTCTATCACCTCATTTTTATTGTTAGACAAAAACTAAGTTTAATTCATCACTTAGAGCGATTGTCTGACAATTTAACCGCTGTGTTTTATTTTTAGCCTGTACATTTAACTCACCTACAGCAACTGGGGGAGACCGCAATGGAATTTCCAGTATGGATGTTTCTGATCGTAGCGATTGTTTTAACGCTGGTGATCGGACGACTCGGGACAGTGTTGAAGGATAAATTTTCATCTTAATCAGGCAGGGTTTATTATTTTTCTGCTTGTACAGTTAATAAGTAGCATGTGCTGAACCGTCGCAATGCTACTTTTTTTTGCCCAAAATTTGGTATTCTTCTAAATACAGTCAATTGCAGCGCGGCCATTTAATGGCAAAGTGTCTCGTCTAAATTAGAGTAAATGCTCTTTTATTCACAAAATGCTTCTGATATCTTTAGCAGAAAGATGGACATAATCACAATTATAGAGGACAGGAAAATGTCAGGCGTCCGTAAAATATGCCAAGGTATGGCGACCATTGCAATAACAACAACAGTTTTGACGGGGTGTTCTCAGGTCATTAAAACCGGTGCCAATGTTGCACTGGGTTTCACCGAAAACCATATTGTACCGCCGATTTTAGCGATGGATGATGCTGAAATGGTGTGTAATTCAGGGAATTCCTTAACACCCGCTATTATGGCAACCAAAGAAATGGGGGCGGATCCAACGCGGGTGGCCGTGCTGATGTATTCGGCTGCCGGTATTTGTGCTGAACAAAAAGCACTTGAAGCCGAGTTACGCTATTTACGTGCTTCAAAAACCAATCAGGTGGCAGAAGCCCAAGATGCCCGAATTGAGCAGAAGCGCTGGGCGGCGCTGGCGGCACAGCGTCAATATACCGGTTATCAACTGTTCCAGAGTCGCTATGAAAAAAAGTACCAAAAAGCCCTGGGTGAAGAATGCCCTCGCATGAATAGTGATATCGAGCAAACGGTTTACCTGCTGGGTATGCTCAGTGGTTTGCAGGCCATGACCAATGATATTAACTCGGGTGGTGCAGTGCATGTACCGAAAGATATTGCTGCCGTGGTCGAGCGTGGCATGGTGTGTCTGGATAACGCGAAATTCTGGGGTGCACCGAATGCCACCCGTGCGGTGATCTGGACTTTGTTGCCAGGCGCAGGGGAAGGCAAGCCTGACCCTTACCAAACATTAAAACAATCTACACAAATTGGTGAGCAAAAAGGTGTACGTTTATCTCATGCCTTGTATGCCGTAGCGGCTCAGGCCAGTGGCGATGATGCCAAAGTTCGGGATGCCTTGAAAACCTTTGCTCAGGCACGTACTGAGGAAAAGCCGGTCAATCCGCAATTCAAGCTGATCGACAGCATGGCTGCGATTATGGTCAGTGGCATATCGGATCGTTACTGGACAGAAAATACCGGTATACGTAGTGGCGATGATGGCATGCAACGTTTCTGGGATGAATCCGACAGTTCTTCCGAGCTTGATGATCTGTTCAGTGCAGATCTGTAATGCAGATACTATGTATGAATCTTCAGGGATGAAGTCAAAGTAGATTGTCAGGGAGGACAATAGGCCGATGCTAGATCAACATTTTCGACGAAAAATTATTTTTCTAGCGGCTTTTATCTCTCTCTCTGCATGTCTGCAAATTTTTCAGGATTATTTCATCTATTGGCAAGAGAGCCTGCTGGGTGAATTCTGGCGACTCTGGACAGCGCACTGGGTGCATGTGGGCTGGCTTCATTATTTCCTGAACATTCTTGCCTTTATCTGTTTACCTTTCATTTTTCCACGCGCCACCGTCTGGCATTTTTGTGCCATTTTGCTGATCTTGCCACCGTTGATCAGTTTAAGTTTTTATTTTTTCTTACCCAATATTGAAGCCTATGCCGGCCTGTCGGGCGTGCTGCATGGGGCCTATGTCGCCGTAGCCTGTATACATTTGCTGTATAAGCGGGAACGCGGCTTTGCTGCGCTGGTGTTATTTTTGATTTTTGCCAAACTGGTCTGGGAAAACACCATTGGCAATGTCGGGACGGCGCAGCTGATCGGTAGTCCGGTTTTGGTTGAGGCACATTTACTTGGGGTGATTTGGGGCGTGATTCTGGCGCTGATCTATATTGTGAGCAATTATTTTCGGGATAATTAAAGTGCAGAGATAAATAATTTACTTGGCAGAAAATACAAAAAGAAAATATAAATTGTCATTTTTATTGTGCCAATTTTCATGCAAAGTCAAAACATAGAATAAAGATCCTGACCTTTGAAAAGGAATTTTCGGGGCAGAAGGGAAGATCGGCGTCCTAGACCAAGCATCAGGCCGCTAAAATAAAAATAGGAATACACATGCAAAATGATGATCAAAACAGATCAGGATTAGGTCTGTTGCGTTATATATGGACAGAGTGGATCTCGACCTTCGTCGTGCTGGTTTTACTTTTGCTCACTTTGATTATTGGCACCGGGGAAATGATTCACGGCCAGTTGCTGCGTATGGGCGAGCGTATTTACGGCGATCCGGCAACCGGAATGCAATATTCATTTTTACGTGCTGAACCGACACGCCCCCAATGTGAACGCAATATCAATGTCGATCAGCGCGTTCAGCAGCAGATGAAAGCCGATGCAGACGATGAATATGCCGACTTCTTCGGGGTGCGTTCGGAAGCAGATGTGCGTGCTGCGGTGTTACAGGCACAGCAGGTCTGTGAAGAATCCTACCTGTTCTATGATAAAGCCATTCAACATGTGGAAGCTCATCCAAGTATTCGGGCTTATCGGACCTTTGAAACCTCTTTCTTTGGCATTTTTAAGTTTGGTACTGAAAACCGGGCTTTGCTTCTGGTCATCATGGTGGTCTTTGCTGCGATCAGTGCCACCCTAAAAACCCATCATATTGGCTTGCGTAGCCCGAGCACGCGTATCGACTTTAAAGTCTATTCAGTCGCCATGCTGGTTGCTAATGCTTTCCTGGCATTTTCATCCTATAGCCAATATCAGTCTGTATTGAACTCGGGCGTGCCGATGGGGGAGATGAAGTACATCTATTGGTTGTGGATGATTCTGTTTAGCACACTCACCTTGATCAGCCTGTATCAGGTGATCAAACAACCAAAACCAACGCGTGAGGGCGGCAGTTTTGGTCTGGCCTTTCTGAGTATACCGCTATATGCCTATATGGCCATTACTACCGGAATAAACTTTACGTTCTTTATGGATTATCCAATGGGACAGGGGATTTACCTCGGTCAATTGGTAGAGTTTTCCAGTATCTTCCTGAATCTGGCCTTGTTTATCTGGGCCGGTATGTTGCTGAAACAGACCCGTGTCGTGGACATGTTCCTGAACATTCTGCGTCCTTGGAATCTGGCACCTGAAACCCTGACCTGGCTAATCTTGCTGGCAGCGGCATTACCGACCGCCTATACTGGAGCATCAGGAATTTTCGTAATTGCCGCAGGTGCGATTATTTATAAGGAAGTCTGGAATGCGGGTGGACGCCGTCAGTTTGCACTGGCCGCCACCGCAATGTCCGGCTCAATGGGCGTAGTCTTACGTCCTTGCTTGCTGATTGTCGTGGTGGCATCTTTGAATAAAGAAGTGACCACCGACTTACTGTATCACTACGGGATTTATGTCTTCCTGCTCAGTTCGACTTTATTTCTGGTGATTTCCTTATTCTTTGCAGAAAACAAATTCCGCATTGCCGCGCCAACTGTGGCTGCGCCTCAATCCGGTCGTGCCTTTATTGCGATTATTCCTTATATCGTGATTTTTATTCTGATCTGGTTATTCTATAAATATGCTTTGTCGACTGACCTGAATGAATTTACCGCACCGGTGATGATGCCTGTAATTCTGCTGATGATTGTCTTGTTCGACAAGTTACGCCATGAACCGGCGCCGTTGCCGGCAGTGGGGCATTGGGATGAAACCTTGACCGCAACTTTAAACTCAAGATCGACACCTGAACTGGCAACAGCCGGTGCCGCGGCCAATGCAGAATATCGTGAAGCTGAACATAGCGAACAACCAGGCAAAGAACTGGTGGTTGATCATACTGTGCAGCGTTCAAAAGCGACTGAAATTTTGCGTAATGTCGGTTTCTGGAAGTCCATGCATATTTCTACTAGTGAGACCGTGGGACATATTGGTGCCTTGGTCATTCTGATGGCACTTTCAGTGAGTGTGGGTGGCTTGCTGGAACGTATTGAAATTATGGAAGCCTTCCCGACCGATATCAGCAGTACCATTCTGGTAATTTCACTGATTGTCGGCTTGATGATTTTTGTCGGGATGATTATGGATCCATTTGGCGCGGTCATTCTGATTTCCGCGACCGTTGCGCCAGTGGCCTATCAATATGGCATTCATCCGGTACATTTCTGGATGATTACCCTGATTGGTTTTGAGCTGGGTTATGTGACGCCACCGGTTGCGCTGAATCATCTGCTGGCCAGACAGTCGATTGGCGATGCCGAAGTGGCTGAAGCGGATGCAGAAGTTCGCCACCTGTCTTTCTACTACCGTTATGAACGCTGGATTCTGCCAGTGATTGTATTGCTGCCTACGATGCTGATCATTGCCTATGTGCCTTATATCTTTAAGCTGTTCGGCTGGTATCAATAAAAGAAAAGTAATAAAAAAGCACCTTAGGGTGCTTTTTTATTGTATCTAATTTGAATTCTTTGATCAGATATTAGATGAATTCAGGCGCTTGTGCAGGATCGGACTACACAGCAGAATCGCACAGAAAATCAGCCCCAGCCCGATCAGGCTATATAGATCCGGAACTTCCTGCCAGAACAGAAAGCCCCACATGCCGGCAAAGAAAATCGCCACATAGTTGACTGGCCCAATTTGTCCTGCCGGAGCCAGCTTATAGGCATTGGACATAAACAGTTGGCTGAAATTGGCCAGGATGCCGGCAATAATCAGATAGCTGAGTTCTGTCAGGGTATAAGGTCGCCATAGCCAGAACATCGGAATCACGGAAATCAGGGTGCCAATAAAACAGAAGTAAAACACGATTTTTTCCGGAGAATCGGTTTTGGTCAGCGCCCGAACCGTGACAAACGCCATCGCCGCCAGAAAACTTGCACCCAAACCAATGACCGACATCAGGTTAATTAGACCCGAATCCGGTTTGGCAACACAGAGTACGCCGACGAAACCAATCAGAGCCGCGACTGACATGCTTGTGGTGATTTTTTCCTTGAGAAATAGCCAGGCAATCAAAGGAATAAAAATCGGAGAAGAGTAGGTGAATACCATGGCATTGGAGAGTTTTAAATGCGCGATGGCATAGAAAAAGCCGTACATGGCAGTCAGGCCGACCACTGCGCGCCAGGTGTGCATCCACAGTTTTTCAGTTTTGAAAAAACCAATGCCTTTATTGAAAATGAAGGGCAGGAAGATAAACAGCCCGACAAAATTGCGAAAGAAGACCACGGTGGCGTTATCAACCGTTGCTGAGGCATAACGGATACACACGCCCATGACTGAAAAGAGAAAAGCAGAGCAGGTCAGTAACAGAATGGCTTTAAGCAGATGCGGAGCGGCTGGGGGAGACATGGAAACAACTGAGCTAGAAGATCTGACGATATTCTAGCTGAAATGCTGTCGAGATTTACTGGCTTTGAGCAAATTGTGCTTCAAGTAACTTGATCTGTTCCTCTTTCAGTTGGATCAACTGGTCGGCATCGCTATGCTGCGCATCCAGTGTGGCTTTTTGTTCATTGAGCTGAACTTGGATATCATCTAATTTAGCCACTTCTTCTTTGGCCAAACTGGCATTCTCCGGCACTGGTGCATCTAACAGCTGATCTGATACCAGTGCTTTAGCTTCGATCGCCTCAGCTGCTTTCGCTGCCGCCGTATCTTCTTCAGTTTTCGCCGCAGGTTTTGCTGCCGGAACAGCCGCGATATCTTCCTGATGCATGCGTTCCGCTTCACCGGAAGAGGCATTCAACCACTGATATAGCAATACCAATGCAACGACAGTAACTAAAGCCCCCATAATCCCCATTAAAAGTTTGGGGTTATTTCTTTGTTCTACTGACATAGCTTGAACCTTGATTTTTATTTTACTGAACGAGGTTTAAACTGAATCACGCCAACTTCATCTGGAACAGCTGGTGTTTCTGGTTGGTCAACATGTGTGGGACGATTTTCTTCATAACCACATTCAATACATTCGATCCATTCATCTTCACCAGAGGTCAGCATGACAACGCGATCTAACGCCTGACATTTTGGACATTTTGCGCCTGCAATGAAACGACGTTTAATGGTCATCATACTCACCTTGTGATCAACTTAAAAAGCTAGTTTAAGCGTTTTTAGAGGGGTTCGTCCAACCTTGATGACGCAGCAATGCATCTATTTTTGGCTCGCGTCCGCGGAAATTGATAAATGCGTCAAGTGCTGTGTCTTTTCCGCCAACTGCGAGGATATTTTCCCGAAACTGCTTTCCGGTAGTGGTATTAAAAATACCTTCATCTTCAAAGCGGTCGAAGGCATCACTGGCCAAAACTTCGGCCCATTTATAGGAATAATATCCCGCTGCATAACCACCGGCAAAAATATGACTGAAGCTGTGCTGGAAACGGTTATAGTCGGTGGTCGGTAGAACCGCATATTTTTCACGGATCTCATTCAAAGTAGCCTGAACCTGTGCTGCATTTAAAGCCGGATTGGCTCGGTGAATACTCAGGTCAAACAGGGCAAATTCAAGCTGACGCAGGGTTTGCATGCCAGACTGGAAGAAACGTGCATCCAGCAGGGCTTTCAGCAGTTCAGCCGGCAAAGATTCTTGGGTTTCTATGTGCTCGCTGAGCAGATCCAGACTTTCCTGATCCCAAGCCCAGAATTCCATAAATTGGCTTGGCAGCTCGACCGCATCCCACGCCACGCCATGGGTACCTGCCACGGCAATATTGTCTACTTCTGTCAGCATATGATGCAGGCCATGACCAAATTCATGGAACAAGGTGATGACTTCATCATGGGTCAGCAGTGCAGGGCGATTGCCGACAGGTGGAGTAAAGTTACCGACCATATAGCAAATCGGTTTTTGCAGGCCATCACTGGTCTGCATACGGGAACGGAAACCGCTCATCCAGGCACCGCCACGTTTGCCCTGGCGTGCATACAGGTCAAAATAGAAACCGCCAATCACCTGACCCTGATCTTCCAGTTCAAAATAACGTGCATCCGGATGCCATACAGGCGCTTCACGTTCAATCACCTGAATGCCATACAGACGATTCACAATACTGAACAGACCTTGCAGGATTTTCGGTGCAGGAAAGTAAGGTTTCAGCGCTTCCTGTGACAGGTTAAATTGCTGCATTTTCAGCTTTTCAGAATAATAGCCGCTGTCCCAAGGTTGCAGATCACGGATGCCATCTTCAGCAGCAATCGCTTTCAGTTCAGCAATTTCTTGCTCTGCCGGTGCGCGGGCATGTTCTGCCAGTTCATGCAAGAATTCATCTACTGCCTCTACACTTGGTGCCATTTTACTGGCTAAGGATAATTCCGCATAATTATTAAAGCCAAGCAGTTTTGCCATTTCTAGACGCAGACTGAGAATTTCTTCGATCAATACAGTATTGTCAAACTCGCTCTGTTCAGCCTGATCTGACGCGCGAGTAGTATAAGCTTTATACAGTTCTTCACGCAGAGGACGATTTTCTGAATGGGTCATGATCGCCAGATAAGACGGGAAATCCAGCGTAGCCACCGGTTGATCCAGCTCGCGTTGCTGACCATATTGTTTTAACAGCTCAATATTACTGGTAGATAGACCCGCTAACTCATCTTCATTCAGCGGTCTGAAATAGGCCTGAGTCGCATCCAGCACATGGTTGGAGAAGTCGGAAGATAATTGGGATAGACGCGCAGAAATTTCCGCATAACGTTTTTTCGCTTCACCTTCCAAAGCCACCCCAGACAGTTTGAAATCACGCAAGGCCAGTTTAATGGCGCTTCGCTGTGCTGCCGGTAGTTCATTATAAATCGACGCATCATAAATATGCTGATAAGTCTGATACAGCGCCGTATGTTGACCCAGTTGCGTATAATATTCGCTAAGACCCGGTAAAAGTGCTTGATAGACATCACGGGTTTCGGCATTGTTCATCACGGCATTTAAATGCGACAGGATGCCCCAAGACTCACTCATATTGTTTTCAAGCGTGTCGACATGTTCCAAGGTAGTCAGCTGCTCCTGTACTGAAGTAGGCGTTTCGGTGAGTTCATTCAGGAATTTTTGTCCCTCAGCAATACAGCTTTCAATCTTTTGTTTTATCTCAGCCAGCGTAATCTGATCAAATTGCGGAACAGGCAAAGTTGCCTTTTCTAAAGTCATGTCGGTCTGCCAAATTAATTTTCAGTGTTAGTTCTAGAAGTAAGGCTTCTTGATCGAGAAATCAAGCTTGACCGGTGATTTATTCTGAAGCAGGAGGTATCGAGATTTATTCAATCTCGTTCACAATGATGTCCAAGCTACTTTTACTAATGTTGAGTTATAGTTCAACTGATTGGTGTTGCTCGCTGAAACTCCGAAACAGATAGTTTAAGAATAGGCAGAATTCCATAGTCTGTTTCAAAGAAATAGGAAATATGTCTTTGCAGATTTTTGAATTTCACTGCTTGAGTGTAGATCAAAATAGGAGGCAGTTTTCCTGTCAGTTTTGTTTAGAAATAGGGAAGGTACCTGATCAGACTGATCTAAGTTGATGATTCGATGCGGTAAGTATTTTACTCTAATCGTATTTATTCTGGATAAGGTTTAAAAGAAAAAAGAGCGCCGTAGCGCTCTTTTTAAACCATCAAAAATTATTCAGTCTTGGCTTTTGCATTCGACTTTTTCTTTTTGACCTTGGCCTTTTTCTTTACTTTATCTTTAACCTTTGCTTCAGACTTTCCTGCAGATGGTTTAGCAGACTTTTTACTGTAAGAGCTGGGTTTTCCTTTTCCTTTTTTGCGTCGTATGGGTTGTTCTCCATCGGCGCTCAAGTTGGATTTAGATTCACGTTCATTATTGCCAAACACTTCTTCTGTCGCTGCTGGACGTGATACTGGTTTTTTCTCACTCACGCGCGGTGCACGGGCACGAACTGCACGGCCGGCATGACTGAGTTGTTGCACCAGTTCAAAGTCGATCTTACGTTCTTCCAGATTGACACCGGCAACCTTGATTTTGACTTCATCACCCAGACCAAAGACCTGACCACGGTTCTGGCCGATCAGATTCTGGCTGCTTTGATCAAAGACAAAGAAGTCATCACCTAGCTGGCTGACATGCACCATACCATCGACATACAGATCTTTTAACGTGACAAACAGGCCAAATTCTGCCGTTGCACTAATAATGCCGACAAATTCTTCGCCCAGATGCTGCTGCATATAATGACATTTCAACCAGGTCGTCACCGAGCGCGACGCTTCATCTGCACGACGTTCTGTGGCAGAGAAATGGTCACCAGCTTCATCTAAAGCACCGCCTGAAAGCGGAGATGGCTTGTTATTTAAATGTGCTTTGATTGCACGATGCAATAACAAATCCGGATAACGGCGAATTGGTGAAGTGAAATGTGTATAGGCTTCATAAGCCAGACCATAATGGCCTGCATTACTCGCACCATAGTAAGCCTGCATCATGGAGCGTAATAACACGGCATGAATACTTGGTGCATCAATCCGTTCTTTGGTCGCTTCAATCACCGCCTGATAATCTTTCTGAGTCGGCTGTTCCGGGAAATTCAAACCCAGCAGCTTGACGAAGTCACGAACTTTCTGGATACGCGAGAACTCAGGTGGCTCATGCACGCGGTACAACATTGGCATTTCATTTTTCAATGCATATTCTGCGGCTGCGACGTTGGCCAACAACATACATTCTTCAATCAGCTTATGTGCATCATTACGGCTACGCGGCAAAATTTCTTTAATTCCGCCTAGTTCGTCGAAAGTCATGTAAGTTTCAACAGTTTCAAATTCCATGGCATGACGTTCAGCACGTAAACCTTTAAGAACTTGATAAAGCTGGAACAGAGTGTTGATCGACTTGCGAACTTCACGGTCTTCGGTAATCGCCTGGCTGTCGCCTTCCAGATACTGTGCGACCTGATCATAGGTCAAACGTGCCTTGGAATGCATGACAGACGGATAGAACTCAAAACCGGTGACTCGGCCAGCACGTGACAGTTTTAAATCACAGACCATACATAGGCGGTCAACGTTCGGATTTAACGAACACAGGCCATTCGACAATGCTTCAGGCAGCATCGGTAAAACGAAGTGCGGGAAGTAGACTGACGTCCCGCGTTCCTGCGCTTCATCATCTAGCGGTTTGCCTGGACGTACATAATGGCTGACATCGGCAATGGCCACGACCACACGATAGCCACCACCCGGACGTTTTTCGGCATAAACCGCATCATCGAAGTCACGTGCATCTTCACCATCAATGGTGACCAAGGCTAAATCACGCAGATCAATACGACCTTCACGGTCTTTGGCCGTTGGCTCTTTAAAGCTTTCGGCTTCTTTAACCACTTCTTCCGGGAATTCATAAGGCAAACCATATTCTAAAATGGTTTGTGGAATGATGATTTCAGTATCGGCCTTGTCCGCCATGGACTGCACAATATGTCCGGTCGCGAATTCTTCACGGGTCGGATAAGTATCAATCGCCACACGAATCGAATCACCCAGATTGACTTGGGCATGTTCAATCAGTTCTTTTTCAAGGGTGATTGGCTGATGCGCATTCGGGTTGGCCGGCTGGATAAAGTATTCACCATCATACTCTGACACTTTACCAATGATCTGTTTGACACGATGCTGCACAACTTCAGTAATATAGCCCCAGGCCTTACCTTTACGGTCTACCGAAGTCTGACGCACTTTAACGCGGTCACCATTAAAGACCAGGCGCAGTTCACGCTCAGCCAATAATAGGTCGTCCTGGCCGGAAATGTTGGCAGTTCCCATCCCTCGGGAATTGATATAAACCGTCGCTTCGGATTCAGGTTGCTCGACGGCAATCTGAAACTTGTAGCCGTCTTTCATCAGTTGCCCGTCACGCACCATCGCAATTAAACGATGGCTCAGGGCATCAATACTTTTTTGATCTGCAATTTCAAAATGTTCGACCAGGTCTGCATGGGACTGGGCATTGTTCTTTTCGATGGTTTCTAAAATGAGCGTGCGGCTAGGGATAGGGTTGTCATAACGTTCGGCTTCAGCTTTTGCTTCAGGATCGACCCAGTTTTTCATCATGTCTTTAAATTTATCTTAGGAGATAGGTTTAGCATAAAACATGTGTGCGCAGACTGCACGTAAATGATTGCAATAATCCATTTAAGTTTTCAATTTTCTGTTAATTTTCGATAACTGGAAATTTATGCAGTTTTTTTGCCATCAAAATGCACGAAAAATCGAGGAATTGCTTAAAAAGTATTTAAACGAGCAAAAATATGCACTTTTTTTTGATGCTGCGCTTGCAGTGCCATGCCGAAATTTGTATTATGGCCGCACGTTACGGTGAGATGGGTGAGTGGCTGAAACCACGTCCCTGCTAAGGACGCATACGGGTAACTGTATCGAGGGTTCGAATCCCTCTCTCACCGCCACGCTTACTTACGTCGCGCGCTCATAGCTCAGCTGGATAGAGCACTTGGCTACGAACTAAGGGGTCGGGAGTTCGAATCTCTCTGAGCGCACCAAGTAAGTTAAGCAGAAAAACGTATCGCCAACCTAGGCACACAAGTTACGCGCTCATAGCTCAGCTGGATAGAGCACTTGGCTACGAACTAAGGGGTCGGGAGTTCGAATCTCTCTGAGCGCACCAACTTGAACAATTAACCGCACATTTTGCGGTTTTTTTGTGCCTAAAATTTACAGAAACACCAGACATCACGTGCTAAAAATAAGTCTCAGGCGAGTGAATAAAAATAAAGGCAGTCGTGATGAGAAAAATCATTGTCCAGGAGTTTTTGACCCTCGATGGCGTGATGCAGGGGCCCGGCGGCCCAGAAGAAGATATATCTGGTGGCTTTCAATATGGTGGCTGGGTGGCGCCGTATTTTAATGCGGAACCTGATCCGGCATTTGATGTCATTATGCAAAAATGGATGCAGCCCTCCGATATTCTTTTAGGGAAACATACTTTTCAGATTTTTGAATCTTACTGGCCCACACATACTGAAGACTGGCCGGGAATCAATGACGTCAATAAATATATTCTTTCTACTAGTCTGGAGCATTCCGACTGGTAAAATACCCTTTTTCTGAAAAGCATTGATGAGATAATCAATCTTAAAGCATCCGGAGAGGGGGATATTCGCGTGTATGGTAGTGCTGCAGTCGTACAGACACTTTTCAAATATGAGCTTGTGGACGAACTTCGTCTGCTGACTTTTCCAATTATACTCGGTGTTGGCAAACGCCTGTTTAGCCATGAATCAATACCCGCCGCTTTTCAATTGATAGATCATCTGGCCAGCTCAAATGGTATTGTGTTTACGCATTATCAAAGGGCAGGAGAAGTAAAGACTGGAACAATAGGCGAGTGATAAAGAATACAAGGGTGACGGTCGTTTTATATTTGAATTCTATTCTGGCTGGATACTTGGTTGAGAATACTTAAAGTTGACCCATTGCGTGGTGCAGGAATTTTTTGGAAAATCCGGCTTCTTGGTTGAATTAATTAAGTGCTTTTAGCTCTAAATCCGTAAAAGTTTTCAGTAGAAAACTATAAATTTTGATACATCGTTTAATTACTGTACATTCAGTTGTGATTTTATTAAAAAACACTTAACAAGACTGAAAAAGCTCGTATAATGCACCCCATCAAGACGTCGCGCTCATAGCTCAGCTGGATAGAGCACTTGGCTACGAACTAAGGGGTCGGGAGTTCGAATCTCTCTGAGCGCACCAATCTTGATAAGAATTCTGAAAAAACCGCACGTTGATGCGGTTTTTTTTACGTCTGTGATTTTTAACTGTTTTTCATATAAAAAACCAATAACTCTCTGCTTCCTGCTCATCTTAATTTCTGCTGCACTTTCAGTGCATAAACGGTATTGCCACCTATCGCGGGTAAAACATCATGATAAGGCATACTGCGCATGGCTCTTAATAAGAACGGTGCCTGATCGTGAATTTTCATACTGCTAGTAATTTGAAATAAGGTACCTTGTGACTGCGGCAATAGGCGCATGCCACCTTTCACAAACTTCAAGTCACCGCCATTGGCATTAAACTGGTTTTGCAGGGCATCAGGCTGGTAAAAACGCATCTTGAAGTTAAATGGAATCTGAATCACCCCTAAACCAACCGACACCTTATAGTTGGCATCTATATTCTGAGGATTGACCGGGTTCAGTTCGACTTTCTTGATCTGCCGGGGAAAAAGTTGCTGGGTGGCTTCAGCTGCCAACCACGGTCGTAATTTTTCGACCGGATGCGAAAAATATTGATAGGTGCTGCTAAATCTTAAATTTTCTGAAGTTTTTCCTTCTTTGACCTGATAGTTCGGCAAAATGAAACTGACCGGTTGCCCTGATTTTTGGCTGATCTGGGCAATTTTTTGTAGCTGTTGAGGGTTGAATTTCAGTTGCGGAATCGGAGTTGCTAGTGCTGTTGTATGCTCGGTTTTAAAGCGTTGTTGCAGTGCTTCTAGCAGAAATGCATTGGTGCTCGGCGGAATGCCAAGTTTGGCTTCAGGCAGCGCATTCAGGATTTTACTGAATAAAAAGCCTTTGGGCTGGTTTAGGTCGCCCCATTGGGTGACAGTCACCAGCGTTCTATGCGGACCCAGTGCAAACCATTCCAGTTTTCCCGCACCATAGGGAATTGGTGCATCGATAATTAAGGTGCTGATGCTGTTTTCGCCCAGATGATGTTGCATCACTACGGTTTCTTTAAAGTTCAAGACCGAAATCGGGGTCGGGATATGAACCTGATATTTGACCTGCTGAATCGAACCCTGCTGCTCCAGCACTTTGGCTGACTTTAAGGTCGGAAACAGACCCACATAATTCGGATAATGGCGCAGCAATTTTTCAACTTGAGCTTCAGCCACAGGCAATATCACAGCCGCACTATAAAACTGTGTCTTGCTGGCTGCATTACTGTTTAAGGTGGGAAGCTGGGTTTTAGTCGAGGGATGCGCATAAATCAGAATTCGCTCGCCGGTTAATTCTGCCAGTTGCTGGGCATTGCCCTGATAAGCACTCAGACTGCTCGGCAGTTCGGCATTCCAGGGAATGATTTTGGCCAGTGCTGGAGCAGAAACTGCCAAACAAACACCGATGAGCATGCATTGCTTTAATCCTTTCATTCAACATCCTGTTGCGTATTTTTTGTTTTAATTGCTGTTTATTTAAAACCAAATGTACGTATTTCCAAAGCAAAGTTATGTAATTGATGCGACAGGCCATAAGCGCTATGGATATTTTGGTATAGTATTGGGCAAGATTTTATTTTTGATGTGATGCTATGACTGAGTCAGCACCGACTTTATCGACCCGTTATTTTCTGACTTTAGAAGAATCTCAGGATGGTTTTGCCCTGGCGACGTTTGGTAAAAAGCAGATTTCACGTTTTCTGACCCCTTTGGTCAGTATCGGGATCATCATCTGGGGTTTCTCGATGGGCTTTGATGGCGTCGGACGTTATTACGTGGCTTTGGGCGCATTCTTTCTGCTCCTGCAAGGCATCATGCGTTACTGGTTCCTGCCGATGATGTTTAAACGCCAGTTTGTTAAATATCAGTTTGGTAAAAGCGAACAGGGCATTGATCTGTATCAGGACTATGCGGAAATTTTTAATAATGAGCGTAGTAAGCTGGTGCCGTATAGCGAAGTGCAGAATTTTGCTGTTGGTAAACTGACTTATATGCTGGAATTGAAAAACCGTACCGTGGTTATTGTGCCGAAGCGTGCATTTAAGGACGCCACTGAACAGAGTATGTTCGAGCATACATTTAAAAAATAATTCAGATATCTATAAAAGGAAAAGGGAAGTTTTGATCATGAGCACACGTCCATCCAAAATCGTTTGTGTGGGTCGCAGTTATGCCGATCATGCCAAAGAACTCGGCAATGCGATCCCTGATCGTCCGGTATTGTTTATCAAGCCACCGAGTGCCTTAAGTTCGCTCGAAGCAGGCATTGAATGGAATCCGGAATGGGGCAATTGTCATTATGAATGTGAACTCAGCTTGCGTATTGACCGGACTTTAAGCAAAGAAAGCGATCCTCTGAAAGCACTTAAAGCTGTGGGTGCGGTGACTTTAGGTCTGGACTTAACTTTGCGTGATTTACAGGATGATCTCAAGAAAAAAGGCCAGTCTTGGGAACGTGCCAAAGCCTTTGATGGTTCTTGTTTGTTGTCGGACTGGGTGCCTGTCGCCGATGTAGTCACGGACTGGAAAGATGTGCATTACACACTCGAAGTCAATGATGAGCTGCGTCAAAAAGGCGATACTGCATTATTGATATTTGATATTGCGACGTTGCTGGCTGACATCAGTCAGGTCTTTACTTTGGAAGAAGGGGATGTGGTGATGACCGGTACCCCGGCAGGCGTTGCGGCATTGCATTCAGGCGATCAACTGAAAATGACGCTGAAGGGGCAGGCTCAGGATTATGTCTGGACGACTTTTGTGAAATAACCAAGATTTTGAATCAAAGGAGCCAATGGGCTCCTTTTTCATATGCATAATTTTAATCATTAACAGTATAACGCTTGCGAAACTGATCAGGGGTGCTTCCCATCCAGCGTTTAAACATGTTGATAAATGCCGAGGCATTGGCATAGCCCAGATCAAAGGCAATGCTTTCAACGCTATGACCTGAATTTAATAAAGACATGGCCTGCATCACTTTCAGGCGTTGCCGCCATTCATGTAGTGACATTCCCAGTTCTTTCTGGCTATATCGCGCTAGCGTCCGCTCGGTTAAATTGACGCGTTCTGCCAGTTGCTGCAGCGAGCTCTGATCTGCCGGATGCTGATGTAAATAATCTAAAATCTGTTTCAGCAATGCATGTTCTGAATGCGGTAAATAACTGCTGACCAGTTGGGCTTGCTGCAGCTGATCGAGCAGCACCTGTAGCAGACGCTGATATTCAGCTGAATTCTCGAATCCCGGATGGTCTTGCTGATGCAGTTGTTTCAGGTGGGTGAATAAAGCGGTGACCAGAGGTGCACTGAGCAGGATGCCGGGTTGGGTGGGCAGTTGGCTGCATAGTGATTCATGCACATACAGGGTGCCATGAGAAACTGCGGTACGGTTCAGACCACGATGTTCTAAATTTGGCGGGAGCCAGATGCCGTGAGGTGAAGGTGTCACATAATTTATATGATTAATATTCACTTCCATCACGCCATGAAAAGCATAGACAAATTCTCCCCAGGCATGGCCATGCAGCGGATAAACAGATTGCGCAGGATCCTCCCTGAAGCTGATCCACAGAGGTGCTTGAATCAGATCATGGGTCGGAAGTTGCTTGAGCGAAGCTGAATCTGCTTGGATTTTTTTATGCATCACCGAAATTGCCTGAATAACACCATCATTTGTCTGTTTTGAAGTATATCTTTTATTTCTGACACTTTTATAGTGTACCTTCCAAATGAGCAACAGGACCATATGTGAGCCAGCGTCAGGCGTTAGATGCCAAAGCATCTGCCATCATGTTTGTATTGTGTATGTTGTGGGGTTTACAACAGGTGGTATTGAAATGGGCCGCCAGTGATATTTCAGCCCTGATGCAAATTGCCTTGCGTTCAGCCTTGTCTGCGCTGATGGTTTATCCCTTGATTCAGCAGAGTGTACGCCGTCAACTCTGGAGTGCACGCTATTTACCTGCAGGATTGCTGGCCGGTGTGTTGTTTGCAACCGAATTCTATCTGATTGGTGAGGCACTGCGTTATACCTCAGCCTCGCATACGATTGTTTTACTCTATACCGCGCCAATTTTTGTGGCTTTGGGTTTGCACTGGAAATTGCCGGCAGAGCGTTTGTCTGCTGTGCAATGGGGCGGAATATTTCTCGCCTTTAGCGGCATTGTAGTCAGTTTTCTATTACGTCCACAGACAGAATCAACTTTACAAACTGATGCCGTATGGGGAGATTTTCTGGCCTTACTTGGCGGCGTATTCTGGGCAGCCACCACAGTCAGTGTACGTCTGAGCCGGCTGGCTGAAGCACCTGCAACCCAGACTTTATTCTATCAATTATTGATGGGTGGAATCCTGTTATTGCCTCTGGCTGTTCTGACTGGGCAAGCAGCTATTCAATGGACGGTGTTGTCTATTTCCAGTCTGGTTTTTCATACCGTGCTGATTTCCTTTGCCAGTTATCTGATCTGGTTCTGGATGCTGAAGCATTATCTGGCATCGCGTCTAGGGGTATTTTCCTTTTTGACCCCTGTATTCGGCATGGTGTTCGGCGTATTGATTCTGGATGAACATATCGAAATCAATTTTATTATCGGCACCTGTATGGTCATGCTGGGTGTGATTCTAGTGAGTTTGCAGGGATGGCTGAAAAAACCGAATATCAATAAAAGCATTCAAGAGCAAGCATGAAAATCTGGTCTGTAAATTTAGCGACTTGGATTGGTCTGTCTTCTATTCTGATCTGGGCCAGTCTGGTCGCCGTAGTGAAACTGATTACTGAATCTACAAGTGCAGTGCAGGGGATTGCTTTAATTTATAGTTTTAGCAGTCTGGCGATTCTGGCATTCACCGGCTTTCCAAAAATCACGCAAATGTCCAAGCGTTATCTGCTCGGTTGTGGCGCTTTATTTGTGGCTTATGAGATTCTATTTCTGGTTGCTGTGGCATGGTCGGATAATCGTGAACAGGTGATGCTGATTGCCATGATCAATTATCTGTGGCCACCCTTGATGATTGTTTTTTCGATTTTTGCCCGACAGTTGCAGGCCCGCCTCTGGGTGATTCCAGGCTTTCTGCTCGCTGTGATGGGACTGATGCTGGTGGTCAATCCAGAAATCACTAATCTGCCGAAGTTTATGCAGGTTTTAGCTGAAAATCCTTGGGCTTATGGCTTTGCCTTTCTCGGCGCTTTGTTATGGCCTTGCTATTGCGTTCTGACCAGAACCTACGGCCGCGGACAAAATGGTGTACCGATTTTCTTTTTGGTCGCTGTAATCAGCTTATGGCTCTTACATTTAGGATTAAATGAACCTTTTATCATGCCCACATTCAAGCTATGGCTGGGAATTGCAGTGGTGGGAAGTCTGATTGGTATCGCCTATAGCAACTGGAATCAGAGTATGCAATTCGGCAATATCAAGGTGCTGATTTTAGCTACCTATTTTATACCGATTCTTTCTTCAGTCATGTCCATGCTGATTCTGGATGTCAGACCCGAACTCAGTTTCTGGATCGGGACTGCCTTGGTAAGCGTGGGTGCGATTGTTTGTTGGAAATCTACCGCTATCAGTTAAAAAAAATCCTCTCAAGCGAGAGGATTTTTTTATTTATGTCGGAACAGTTCGGACAATGGAAAATTGAGTTTTTCTTCCAGATATTGGTCGGTTTCCTGTAATCTAGGTGAGAAATTTTGCATCCAGATATCATCAGTCTGGGCATTGGTGAGATGGTTTTTACGTGGCAGTGGATAGGGCAATTGCAGATAAAAATTCCAGAAGCTGACCTGATCCAGATCACGAACCAGCACATATTCATTCTCATCGGTGCGTTTGATCA
Source organism: Acinetobacter lwoffii (assembly GCF_024129595.1). Classification (GTDB taxonomy): domain Bacteria; phylum Pseudomonadota; class Gammaproteobacteria; order Pseudomonadales; family Moraxellaceae; genus Acinetobacter; species Acinetobacter lwoffii_O. The sequence continues at coordinate 48,142 of NZ_JAMXXS010000015.1, forward strand.
GATTCTGCTTTTCAAACATGGTGACATAGCTCGGCCAGCGGCCAATTTCATCCCGGCCCAGCACTTCAAGCGCTTGTGCTTCACTGATGCTTTCACCGGTTTTCTGTTTTTTATAAAAGAGTTCTAACAGATCCAGCAGCAGGACGATCGGATGACGTTTATTGTCCTGCCCAGATTCAAACGCCGTCAGGGCATAACTGATTTCAACGCCCAATAACACAATAATCCACGACAGATAAATCCAGAGCAGAAAAATCGGCACAGCGGCAAAAGCGCCATAGACAATTTCATAACTGGTGAAGTTTGACATGATATAGCCGAACAGGTTTTTCAACAGCTCAAACACCACGGCACTAAACAGACCGGCAATAAAGGCAGATTTAAGCGGTACACTACGATTCGGGATGGTCCAGTTCAAAATGAAAAATCCGAGTACAGTCAAAGAAAATGAAATAGCCCAGAGAACAAAGGCACCATCCAGCTCATAACCGGCAAAGTTATTGCTGAGAATACTCATGGATGCCACGGTCGAAGAAATCACAAACGCACTGCCCAGTAAAATCGGCCCTAGCGAAATGATGGTCCAGTAACGCATAAAGCCCATAATTCCGCCCCGTGTTTCAGTCACGCGCCAAATACGGTTAAACACCGTTTCGATGCTACTGAGCATCAATACTGTCGTCACGAACAAGAACAGAATACCAATGATGGTGAGATTGCTGGATTTATCGGTAAAGGCATTCAGGGCTTTATCAAAGGCAATGGTGGTTTTGGGTAAAAAATTACTATAGATCAACTGCTGCAGTTGTTGCCGCGCAGGTTCCAGCGCTTTAATGGAAGAGATAATTACCAGAAAAACCGTCAGCATCGGCACCACCGCAAACAGGGTAGTGTAGGTCAGGGAACCTGCCTGTTCGCGACAGCGGTCTGCTTCAAAGCGTCGAAGTACAAATAAAACAAATTGAAACCAGTGTTTTTCATAGAAAGGTAATTTCTTTAAATACTTAACAATCATCTGCATCCAATCTCAATTTTTTTAATCATCATGAATTTTCACCATCAGCTTAACCAAAAAACTTGCAAAGTATCGTATAGTTTTATTTTTTTAAGTAATGAATAAGAACCATGATGCAACCTTATGTCCTTGTTTTATATTACAGCAAATATGGCTCAACCAAAGAAATGGCGCATCTGATTGCCAATGGAATTGAAGCGGCAGGCGTGGCAGTAAAAATCAGGACAGTTCCAAATATATCCAGCATGGTAAAAGTCGCTGAACCGAGTATTCCGGCGGAAGGGGATATTTACTGTACTCTGGACGATCTGGCGCAATGTGCCGGCCTGGCGCTTGGTTCACCGACCCGTTTTGGCAATATGGCCTCTGAAATGAAATATTTTTGGGATCAGACCACGAGTCTGTGGCTGAATGGAGCGCTACACGGTAAACCGGCTTGCGTGTTTACGGCATCAGGTTCCATGCATGGCGGACAGGAAAGTACTTTGCTGACCATGCTGCCGCCGTTGTTCCATCATGGCATGATGATCATGGGGCTTAGTAACGCAACACCGGCACTCTCGAATACCAAAACTGGTGGTACGCCTTATGGCGCTAGTCATGTCAGCGGCCCACGGCATGATCAGGGCTTGAGTCCGGATGAAAAAATTCTGTGTGAAGTACAAGGCAAGCGTTTAGGTGAAGTGGTACTGAAACTCAATCGAGTCTGAAAAACACTCACAGGAAATGAAGGATGAACTTCATTTCCTGAATTTTATTAGGCTTCTTTTTGATCTTTTTGATCTTTTTGATCTTTTTGATCTTTTTGATCTTTTTGATCTTTTTGATCTTTTTGACTAAATCTGTATTTGCATTTCAGACATTGATAATCCTGAAACAGATTACGGTCGACAGAAACCCCGGCTTTTTTCCCCAGAAAATTACCGACCACACCGCCGGTAATTCCGACACTGATTGCACCGACAAAAGTGCCTACGGTTCCGCCGACAATCACACCTAAAGGTCCGGCTACTGTACCAATTGCAGCGCCAATCGATGCACCCGAAGCAGCGCCACCTACAGTCCCTGCAGTTGCACCCGCTGAACTCATGAGAATGCCGCCAATTTTCTTTAAATTCTGTTCATGATCGCGCTGTTCGATATCAGCTGAGCCACATTTAGGACATTGCATAGATTGTTCCATCAAGGATTGAGATGTGCTTGTTTTAGGTTTATCGGAAATAGGATTTTTGCCCTGATCAGCACTTATTCATAACATACAACAACACACTAGATAAGTTTTGAATTCGCAAATCAGAAACATTGCATACTCACTTGATTCTAGTTGAGTTCACGCTAAAACATTGTATTTCAGCTGTAAATATATGCCTTCTTGGTTGATTAACGCAATTCTTAACCTGCCATTGAGGAAATGGCAAATCTCAAGATCATCAGAAATGTTCTTTTCTTATCATTCTAAATATTATGCTCTTAGCTCTTAGAAAGACTATTTCTGGAGTTAAGATGAAAAAGGAAGGGACGTCGAAAAATATGCAAACGAGTTCTTATCAGGGCTATTAAAATTTTTCTGCCAAAATACACCTGAATATTGGCGTTTCTTTATAAGTCACCTTCATTGTAATTGATTAATTATATTTTAAATAAATCTTGACATTTATCCTTGTTAAATAGAAGTTCTAATAAAATAAAAATTTACGACTTTTAAAATATAAAAAGTATAATAATTCTAATCTTTATTAGATAAATTTTTGATTATTGCTAATATAAAAAATATATTATTTTAATCAAGTTTTTTATATGAATTTTATATTCAAAAAAATTTTATATAATGATTTCTTACAAATCACAAATAATAAACAAATTTTTATTTATTAATTAAAAACAATAATTTATATTTTTAATTAAAACAAAAAAATATGTGAATAGGGATATTTTCTACATTTTATAATTTTATGTGATTTAATATTTTTCAGATAAATTTAATCTTACTTAAACGAAAAATTAAATAAATATCTTAAATCAGAGGATATTAAGATTATGAGAATATTAGTTATCAATCTGGGTTTATTATGTTTGTGTTTTCTAAGTAACGCTTATGCCACCTCTGATGAGTGGACTCAGCGTTGGAAATCATCCAGTGCCCGTTCCAATGAGAATCTAGTTCAAGCCAATCTGATCGAACTTAAGGAGTCAGACTATTATTCTGGATTAGGTAAAACCACCGTTCATAGCACTTCGACCACCTCCATCGGGACGGTAAATACCCCGACCAACAATATCAATGTAGAGGGCGCAGACAACAATATTGATATTACGAGTGAATTGCTGAATGAAGCACCAGTCAATTCAAATACCAATCAAAATCCTCAGCGCTGTCTTAATTTAAGTAACAGACCAGGAGAATCACAATGCTGAATTTCTCCTCGACCAGAAGACATATATCTTTCTTAAGTGTCACCGTCCTTTTCAGTTCTTTTTTAACAGGCTGCACGGGTTTAGCGCCCTCAAACAAGAAGCCGGTTAGCCTGGTACAAGGCCCCCCAATTACCGATATTTTTACCCCTTTTGATATGGCTTTATCCTGCTTAAAAGGACAATTACGTAATGATGTGAGTTTCTCCGTAGGGGCAATTCTGGATCAAACTGGTAAGGATGTAGTTACCAATGGTGGTAGCGGAAAAATGGTGACCCAAGGTGCGGGAGATATGGTGCAATCTGCCTTGTTTCAGGCGGGGGTAAGCTTAATGAACCGGCGTGATCCCCGGATTATCGAAAGCGAAGCCAAGTGGGGCATTCGTGATCCAAGACAAATCCAGGCCTCTGATTATTATGTGACAGGCAGTATTAACAGTCTGGATTTTATTCCGGGTGGTGGTTTTGATATGCAGATCGCCGGTGTTGGCCCGAATTATAGTCAAACCCGGATTATGGTCGGTCTGGATTTATCTCTGACAGATACCCGCAGCAGTAAAGTCGTGGGCAATGTTTCATTGCAGAAACAAATCGCTGCACAGGATTATGGCTTAAGTGCAGGCAGATTCGCTGGTCGTACACTCTTAAACATTCAGATTGGAAAAGGAGAACGCGAGGCAACTAACTTTGCCTTGCGACAAATGTTGAATCTGGCCACTTTTGAATTGCTGAGTCAGGTTGTCCCACCCGCCGTATTTGAAAGCTGTCGTGCACAGATACCGCCAGAGTTCGGTCAATTAAACTTAACCCGAAGTTCTGTTGCGCTGCATAAATACAAGAAAAACCAGCAACAAAATAGTACAGCTTCAAGTAGCGCTGTTCAGGAATCAGCATCACGCCAGGCAGACTCATCCAATGAAAAAAATAAGTCAACCAACTCCCCAAGCAAAGATACGAAACCACCTAAACAGAAAGAGTCCGAGGTGATTCAAAACCCTGAAGCAGAGCCTGAAATGAGTAAACAGGACTTGATTAAATATATAAGCAAGAAGCAGCGTCAACCTTCTTCAAATGAAAAGAATGAAGAAAAAGATACTCAAGAAAAGGCTGATAAAGAACAAGAAGATGAAAAAACCACAACGCTATGGGAGGCCAATCCTGAGGTGGTCGAAAATTACTGGTCTAGCACGCAGCGTGATTAAAAATATTTAAAAATGGGCTCGCTCCCATTATAAGAAGGAGTACTTAGCGAGAGGTACTTCAAAACAAAAGTAGGAAGAACAACGATGAAAAACACGATCAAAACAATCGCTTTATCCGTCGCCTTTCTGTCTAGCGCAGGTATGGCATACGCCCAAGATGGTGAAACACCTACTGATGTCACCGTAGATACAGGCTTACAAGCTACCCTGGATTCTATTTCTCAGCAGGTTGAAAATGGTTCTGCTTTGAATCTTGCAGTGAATACAGGTGATGTTGATGCAAGTGTCGATTTAGAAGCAATTGCAGAAGCTACAAGAGAAGCACCAGACGCCATTAGTTCAATTGAAGGTACAATTGAAACTACTGCGATTGGTGCCGCGAATACAGGTAGTATCAGTATTGAGCAGGGTAGCTACAATAAGGTGGTATCAGACATATCAGATGCAACGGATAACTACGACTACAGTGAAGTAACGAGTGCAACTAATAATTCTGAAACTCTAGAGGAGTTATCAGAGGTTGCGGATAGTTCAGATATCTCGGAAGTTGTGAGTTCGACACTAAGTACTGACTATAGTGAGGAAATCAATGAAACTTTAAGCAATTATAGTGTAGCGAATATTGCCTATAATGCGGGTGCTATTGATGCATCTGTCAGTGCTATTTCAGAAGGAACTCAAACTGCTATTAACAACAGCATCACAACTACCGCTATCGGTGCTGTGAATAGCGGTAGTATCACTGTGACTGTTAAATAAACTCTTTTTTCGAGGTGAACACAGGTCTAACTATTGGCAGATAGTTAGACCTCTTTATTTTATAATAACATCCACATAAATTGTTGTTTATTCATCGGATAAAAAAGTACTTATTTGTTTGACACTCTCTATTTCAGAAATTAAATAGCCTGGAGCTTAAGATTAAGCCATTTATCTAGGATCAAATCTGGAAGAATCAATAAGAACTTAGGCTGAGCTCTGGATATTTTAAATTTATATCATCAGAAAAACACAATAAAAAAAGAGCGCATCAGCGCTCTTTTAAAATTCATTGGCGAGCTTAGTCGCGAACAAATTCAACTGTGCCATTTGTCAAAGACTTTACGCGTGCCAGTGATTCCACACGGTAGCCTTTTTCAAGCAGCAGGTCACGACCTGGCTGGAATGATTTTTCAATCACAATGCCAATACCGACTACTTCTGCATTTGCCTGGTGAATCAGGTCTGCAAGACCTAAAGCGGCTTGACCATTGGCCAGGAAGTCATCGATCACTAAAACTTTATCGGTTGAGCTGATGTGTTTATTTGAAATCGCGATCGTGCTTTCAGTCTGTTTGGTAAATGAAAAGACTTTAGAGCGATATAAATCATCTTTCAGGGTCAGAGACTGGTATTTACGTGCAAAGATTACAGGTACGCCAAGCTCTAGGCCGGCCATTACGGCAGGTGCAATACCTGATGCTTCAATCGTAATAATTTTGGTAATACCAGCATCTTTAAACAGACGCGCAAATTCTTGACCAATCAGTTGCATCATGACTGGATCAATCTGATGGTTTAAGAAAGAATCTACTTTCAAAACTTCTTCAGAGAGAACGATGCCTTCAGCCAAGATTTTCTGTTCTAGTGCATGCACGGGAGAATCCTCAAGAGCAGGTGCTTTTTCAAGCAAAAGCGTATTGTAAAAAGCACCCGGAAAAAATCAAGTGAAATTCGCCAAAAACTTAGTTGCTTGCACCTTTATAGTCAGTTAACAGCAAACCATAGGAGGTTTTCTTGTCGACATGCGAAACTTTGACTGGAAGATAGTCAAGTTTTGGCGCCAGCCAGAAGATGGTCTCACGGCCTGGCTTGCTATGCTTCATCACCACTTTAATGGTATTAAAAGATCCGTATTTGGTGCTTATAGTCTCTGAACCCTGTTTGACAAACTTACGGCCTTCAACTTCTTTGGCATCAGCGATATAGTAATTTGCTTTCAGACCTGAATTTTTTAAATCTTCACGGATCTGCAATTCCGCATTCAACTCATCCAGAACATCTGCTCTCCAGGCAAAAGAACGTTTCTCATCGTCTTTCTTGGTACTGATGCTTTTGCTGGAAGGATTGAAATTAATACTCATGGTATTGTTATGCATCAGTACTTTACTGCTGCGACTGAAACTGCTTGAGCCTATCTTGCCATTATTAAAAGTAAAGCGGCTGGTTTCGGTTGCAGAGGCAATCCCCCCGGCTTTTGCAGCAAAGACATACGTCCAGTTATTGCCAGATTTACTTAGAGTCCGTGTTGCAGAACCCATATTCTTGCCATTATAGCTAAATTGATAACTGGCCTGGAAAGGAGTCATGGCAAAAGCCTGGCTAGAAATACCAGTGAACAGTATTGCGCTGCTCAGACCCGTGGTCATCACTAAAATTTTGAATACAGTCTTCGCCATCAGTTATTTTCCTATATTGATTCAATTGGCAAAACATATCACTTATTGCACCCTTTATTATTTGGGCAAAATATGGAAGTTGAAGGGATATTTCTGCCAAAAATGTATATTTCATGTAGTTTTATGGAACTTTTGTTCAAAGACTATGTTCGGCATAATTTAAGAAGGATCTTTCTGTTTAATGGGGGTGACCCGGTTGTCATCCATCTCGTCTTCATCCCAGTTCTCTTCCTGATCTTGGGAGAGTTTTCTAAACAGGGCGGCTAGATTGACGTTGCCAATCACCACCAGTTCGGCTTCACGAAGTACTGCGTGATTCACATGAACTTTGCCCAAGGTATCAATGACAGATCGGCTTTTACCTAACCAGCGATTTAAATCCAGATAGAGCAAGTCATCGATGACTTTAATCACGCCCAGTTTTTCCAAAATCATTCCCAAAGGATCTTTATTCAAGACACGTTGATAGAAGAACAGGCCAAAACGCACGCCAAGTTTATAAAGCATATTCGGATATTTGGCTTCAATCAGCTGGGTATCACTAATTTGCTCGAACACGATCAACTGGGTGGTTTTATTCAGTTCCATCTGTACCAGTTTCAAATCAACCGATAAAGTGACAATCAGGCCTTTATAATCCAGTGTTGCGTAGAGACGCAGCCAGTCTTCATGTAAATCTGCGTGTAAGTCTTTCAATGCATCGACATTGTCTGTGACAAAGCGCTGAAAGGTTGCATTTAGGAAGACTTGCGATAGGGGAAATTCACGCTCATCTTCAATAAATCCTTCCGCCCTCTGATACACTTGGCGGATTCGGTTGGAAATATTGGAAATTAGCGTTTGCATACTGAAGCGTCCTGGCAACTTTATTTTTGACTCGGGATGTATCTTGTCGAATTGTATGAAAAATACAAGCGTTCATGCTTGAAGTTTAGCAAAATAAATAGCACCATTTTTATAGTTTTAGTTATGTAACGTTGAAGATTTGATGGATTTGGCATTTTAAAAAGATAAATGACGAATCCGTTTATTTTTAATCTTTCAAATACTTTTTTGGGGAGCTGAACTCATTATTGAGTTTAGGCGAATGTGAAAAAACGATGATACTCATGCCTCTGGTCAGAACTTGGTGGAAAGATCCAGTGTTTAGCAGTGCGTTGCTTGCCGCAGGCATTCTGCATTTGATCGTGCTGACACTAGAATTTGGTATGCCGCAAGATCGGGATACCAGTACCAAAGAAATCGCAGTTAGTTTGCGACAGACTGATGAAAAAATTGAGCATGCTGATTTTCTGGCTCAAACGGACCAGCAGGGTTCCGGTCAGTTTAGAGAAGCTCATCGCATGTCGAGTGATATGCCATCGCCGTTAATGGAGCAACCTGCAGGTGAAGAACTGCAAGAAAGTCTAGATATGCTGCAACAGCAACAGGAACTCAGTTTTGAAGAAAAAGTCCTGATGACCACCTTGAGTTGGCAAAAGCAGGCGGAAGAAAATCAGCGTAAAAAAATGCAGGAGCAATTACAGAGCCAGTTTCAGGCCAAAGCGGCCATGGTCGCCAGTCTGGAAGCGCAATATTTACAGCGTCAGCAAAATTTCAGTCGTCAGCAAAAAATTAAGACTGTGGATGGTATTCAGTCCAAGCAGGATGTTTCGGCCGCATATCTGGAAAAGTTTCGCGAGAAAGTGGAGTTCTATGGGAACCGTTATTATCCGGAAGCAGCCAAACAACAGAATCTGGCAGGGGAAGTGCGGCTGATGGTGATCCTGAACCAGAATGGTGGGATTCGTGCCATTCGACTGATTGACAGTTCGGGACATGCCATGCTGGATGAAGCAGCCAAAGCTTCCGTGCGTAAGGCAGCGCCATTTGGTGCTTTCGACAGTAAAATGAAAGAAATTTCCGAACTGCGAGTGATTCGTACCTGGCGTTTTGACCCGGCAGAAGCGGAGTTTGAAGTGCGTTAAAGTTGATATTTACCAAGACCTCTCCCTAACCCACTCCTAATAAGGAGAGGGAACTATATCTATAATGTTTAACAATCATAGGATTCTAATGAATGTTCTCCCTCCCTCTGGGAGGGAGTTAGAGGGAGGGCAACTTTCATTAAAAAAAGCGAGCCTTGGCCCGCTTTTTTTAATATTCAAATTTTAGTTCTGTTCCAGATAAGGATTTTCAAAACCCAGCTTGGCCAGAATCTCGATTTCAATGCCTTCCATTTCTTCGGCATCTTCATCCGAGGTTTCATGGTCATAGCCCATCAGGTGCAAAGTGCCATGTACCAGCATATGGGTAAAGTGAGTCAAAGGCGCTTTTTGCTGTTCCAGCGCTTCGGCCAGCACTACAGGAATACAGATCACCAGATCACCAATGGGAAATGCATCCAGAAACTGCGCCATTTCATCTGGAAGTTCACTCGGAAAAGACAGGACATTGGTCGGTTTGTCCTTGCCTCGATATTCCAGATTCAGTTTATGACTTTCGTCATTGTCGACACAGGCAATTCCGATTTCGCAATTACTCTGAGTGCCGATATGACGTAAAGTGGTTTCTACAACTTTTTTAATATAGGCCCGCTTCAGTACCAGTTCAGGCGACTGAAAGTCCTGTTGTAAGGAAAGACTAAGTTTCAACACAAATCCTTAATTTTAAAGCTTAATGCTGTGCGTCTGCCGCAGCATCATTTTCAGCGATCAAGGCATCCTGACGTGCTTTTCGTTCGGCACGTGCTTCAGCACTTAAGCGCTGCTGTTCACTGTCCCAACCTTCGTAGGCTTCGACAATTTTCTGTACCAGTTGATGACGTACCACATCACGCGAATGGAAACGGGTGATATGAATTTCAGGAATTTTATCAATCACGCGCAAGGCATGTGACAGACCCGATTGCTGACCACGTGGTAAATCCACCTGAGTTACGTCACCGGTAATCACCGCTCGTGAACCAAAACCTAAACGGGTCAGGAACATCTTCATCTGTTCTGGGGTGGTGTTCTGCGCTTCATCCAGAATCACGAAAGAATGATTCAGGGTACGGCCACGCATATAAGCAAGCGGAGCCACTTCAATCACCTGACGTTCGATCAGCTTGGCCACTTTTTCAAAGCCGAGCATTTCATACAGCGCGTCATACAAGGGACGTAAATAAGGATCGATTTTCTGGGTTAAGTCCCCCGGTAAGAAACCAAGTTTTTCACCGGCTTCAACTGCAGGACGAACTAGTAAAATACGCTGGATTTCATTGCGCTCCAGCATGTCCACGGCAGCCGCAACGGCGAGATAGGTTTTACCTGTTCCGGCAGGGCCAATACCAAAAGAAATATCACTTTGCAGAATGCGCTGTACATAACGTTTCTGGTTGGCACCACGCGGATTGATCCGGCCCTTACGGGTTTGCAGCCAAACATTGTCCAGCCCCGTATGTTCCTGATCATCCAGATCTTGCTGAAGCTCGCGGTCAGTCTGGCTGCCCTGAATCATCAGATGTAAAGTATCTGCACTAATCTGCTGACTATGTTCAGATTCTTCATGAAGACGTTGCAAGAGCATTTCGGCTCTCTCAACGGCATCGATTCCACCATCAATAATAAAACTTTCTCCACGATGGGAGATTTTGACGTCTAAACGTTGTTCAATTTGCTTCAAATGGCCGTTATAGGCACCTAACATGGCTTGTATACGGTCCATCGAAATTCCAGGAAAAGCTACTGTACGTCGAATCGCTGCAGTCAAGAGTGTTCCTTATGAAGTGTGCGTTATATGCTCTACATTACGCCACGTCAGGCTCAAGATTCAAGAGCTCACCGTAAACTAAATTCAAAGTTTTAATTTCGGTAATTTCAATCTCGGCAAAGCGGCCTACCCAGGCAGGGTCACCAATAAAGTTAACATAACGGGTATTGTCCGCCGTACCGACCAGAATATTCGGATCTTTATCAGAAACTTTTTCGATCAGTACACGCTGGATGGTCCCGAGCATGGCATCCGTCTTGTCAATGCTTGAACGCTTAATCCATTGCTGAACTTTGGCCAGACGTTCTTTTTTGATATCTTCAGAGATCGTATCTTCCAGTTCTGCCGCAGGCGTACCCGGACGTTTTGAATAGATGAAACTATAAGAATGGTCGAAATCCAGATCCTGAATAAACTGATAAGTCTCTTCAAAGTTTTCACCTGTTTCACCCGGGAAGCCAATGATAAAATCTGAAGATAGGTGCATGTCAGGACGAACTGCACGTAACTTTTTAATCTTTTCGATATAGACATCAATGGTGTGGTTACGCTTCATCGCTTGTAACACATCATTGGAACCGCTTTGTACCGGCAGATGCAGATGTGAAACCATTTGTGGCAGGTCACGATAGCACTGGATCAGGTCATCATTAAATTCCAGGGGATGCGAGGTGGTATAGCGAATACGGCCAATACCCGGAATGTCTGCAACCAAACGCAGCAAATCGGCAAAAGTACAGATATTGCCTTCGAAGGTTTCACCCCGGTAGCCATTTACGTTCTGACCCAACAGCGAAATTTCACGCACGCCTTTTTCTGCCAGACCTGCAATTTCATCCAGGACATCATCTAGTGGACGAGAAACTTCTTCACCACGCGTATACGGCACCACGCAGAAAGAACAGTATTTGGAACAGCCTTCCATGATCGAGACAAAAGCTTTATAGCCTTCAACACGCGGTTCTGGCAGAAAGTCGAATTTCTCGATATCGGGGAAGGAAATATCCACCAGTTTGATTTTTTCTTTTTTCGGCTTTTCGATCTGCTCAAAATGCTGATCCAGCATTTGCGGCAAACGGTGCAGGGTTTGTGGACCAAAAATCATATCGACATAATTGGCACGTTTCTGGATGTTGTCGCCTTCCTGAGATGCCACACAGCCACCGACACCAATAATCAGATCAGGATTTTTATCTTTAAGCTTACGCCAGCGGCCTAGCTCGGAGAATACTTTCTCTTGGGCTTTTTCACGGATCGAGCAGGTATTCATCAGTAGAATATCGGCATCTTTAGGATCGGTGGTCAGCACATAGCCATGAGAATCGCCTAACAGGTCTGCCATACGGTGACTGTCGTACTCATTCATCTGACACCCTTGTGTTTCGATGTACAGTTTCTTGACTGAAGCATCGCTAACAGGGGTGTGCGCTGGCTGGGTAACAGTGTTTTCTGAGGCAGCTGGGGCACCATTCGGAATGAAGGTTTGAACCGTCATGTAGGCTCCTACAAGGTAATACGTTGAAAGAGTGAACGAACAGCCTGATTGATGCATCAAACAGGTGAATAAAAATTCAATTCACGGACTGAAATTTTGGAAAGGCGCATATTTTAGCAGGAAAGTCGCTTAAACTTATAGACCAAATTAACTGTGGAAAAATATTGATTTATGGGCAAAAATTGTCTGTAGATTAATATTGCTTAATCATAAGGTTACATAACTGAACAATAGAGTTGGTTATAATCTTCAAACTAGCTCTTATGATATGCAACATGGGCTAAGCACAAAATCGATGATAGAAGGCAAAGGGATGTTGAAACACACTAAAACTATGTATAAATACTATAAATTAATTACTTTAAGTGTGGCATGTATCTGTTCAGCGAGTACACAGGCAGCAGAAGAACAATTTAATGATGCCTTGCGTGCAGCAAATGCAGGTAATACTGAACTGTTACAGCAATATCGTCTGTCTATGCAGAATGATGTCTTGGGCTATTATCCGGAATACTGGATTTTAAACCAGAATCTTGCTATGCAGCCTGTTAGCCAGATTATCAGTTTTGCCCAGCGTTACCCTCAATCCGCCATGGCTGAAAAGCTGGCAGCGGACTATGTCGAAGAAAAAGTAAAAATGGCAGACTTTAGCACTGCTCAACCGGTATTGCCTTATGTAACCAATGCTGATCCTGCCGAAGCCTGTGCAGTAGCACAAGTGCGCGCCAAAGCTGGCGATGAACTGGTCTATGCCGAGTTTAAAGAAGTCTGGTTAACCACCAATAGCCAACCCGATTCTTGTACTGGTTTAGGCCGGATGATGCTATCCAGTCCACTCATGACCGCAGAAGACCGTCAGCAGCGACTCTGGGGACAACTTCGTGCCGGACAGTCAGGTCAGGCCATTGCGACAGCGCAAGGCATTGGCCTGAATTTGTCATTGGCACAATTGAACTCGATTCAGGCCAATCCCACCAGTTATTTGTGGTCTGCACCTAAAAGCAGTGCTGCCGAACATGCCTATCTGATCTATGCACTGGGACGTCTGGCCGATAGTGATTTGGACTCAGCTTTGTCTATCGTCAAACGGACCGCGGAAGGTACACCAGTACAGGTACAACGCGCCTTATATCGTGCTGTCGGTTATATCGGTGGTACCACAGTCATGAAAAACAACTTCAACCGTGAAGTGTTAAATGCGCTAGATGCCAGCTATGGCCTGCCATTTAGCCCGGAAGAAGCCGAAATTTATGCACGTCAGGCCATCCGTTTTAGTGCTTGGGAAAGCCTGATTCGTGCCATTGATAGCATGAGTGTTAACCAAAAGCAGGAAGACCGTTGGCAATATTGGCTGGCGCGTGCCAGCGAACAACGTACTGATCGTGCTTCCAAACAGGCAGCAGAAAGTATTTATCGTAAGCTGGCGACCGGAGATGACTATCACAATCTTCTGGCACGCGACAAGCTGGGGCAGGTGACTGCGAGTACACCAAATCCAGCGCAGCCATCCAATCAGGCTATGCAGCGCTTGAATCAGGATATTCATTTCCGCCGTGCTTTCACCTTACGTAATATCAGCGCCCCGGAGAACTATATTAACCGGGAATGGAACTGGGCAGTGCGTCAGGCTTATCTAAAGAAAGATGATGACCTGTTGCTGGCTGCGGCAAAGCGTGCCATGGACATGGGTTGGCATGATCGGGCCATTTATGCTGCCGACCGTACCGCGAACAAACATAACTACAATTATCGTTTTCCAATGCCACATCAGAATTACGTGGTCAGCCATAGTCGTAATGCCGGCATAGATCCAGCCTGGGCCTACGGGTTGATGCGTCAGGAAAGCCGTTTCAATACTGTGGCACGTTCACATGTAGGTGCGGGTGGTCTGATGCAGATTATGCCGGACACGGCCAAGCTGGTGGCACGTCAAATGGGTGAAGCTTATAACCCGGCGGCACTCACCGATATGAATACCAATATTCGCTATGGAACATTCTATTTATCTACGATTCAGCGTCAGCTTAGCGATAGTCCGGTGCTGGCAACAGCAGGCTATAATGCCGGTCCAAACCGTGCCCGCCGCTGGCAGCCGGAATTTCAGGGGATTGCCGCAGATCAATATACTGAAAGTATTCCTTTACTCGAAACCCGAGATTATGTGAAACATGTCATGACCAATGCCACGCATTACGGTATCTTGTTAGGACAGGGGGCACAGTCAGTGGGTAAACGCATGCAACTGATACCATTACGTAATACACAATAAAATTAAAATTATTGGGGGATGGTAATTTATTCATGAAAATAATGAAGGATCGTCGAGTCTGGGCTGGATCGGTTACGCTTGTGGTTTTGGCCAGTAGTCCGGCAGCGTTTGCTACGCCGACAGACTATGTCATGGATGTACAAATGGTCCCGGCCCTATGTAGCCTGTACCCTGAATATGCCAAGAAACGAAAATGTCTGGAAGGTTATTCGCTGAATATCTCCGGCTTATATCCTCAGACCACATCACAAAATTGTACGACCAATAGCTCTGCGAAACTGTCACCACTGCAGTCCAAGGTAGTGGCCAGGATCATGCCAGATGACAATACCCGGACAATTTTATGGCGCAATATCGGTGGCTGCGTGCCGATGAATGCCAGTCAGTATTTCCGGACGATTATCAATTATGCAGATCGTCTCAAAGTGCCTGCGGAACTGACGGAACAGGAAAATATCACGATTTCTGTCGATACATTGCGAGCCAAATTCCTGAAAATTAATCCGCAATTACCGGGCAATGCCTTGCGATTCAACTGCCAGCAGACTCAGTCAGCTAGCGTGCTTACCTCGATCAAGGTCTGTTATCGCCCCAATGGCAATTACAAATCCTGTCCTGCCAACATTATTAATACATGCCCAAAAACTGTCACAATAAAAGGAACATACTGAGCTTTTTTGCCGATTTAATTTATATTTCCTATCAGACTTTAGGTGAAATCCGTCCTCTTTTATATGCATCTGGCAAAGGATTGGAGTACAATCTTTCGCGTTTACGATTATTAGATTAAATACTAACTATTTAATCGCATTGAATATCCTCAATTGGAGATAATTAGATGAAGCAAGCAGTTCGTGTTGCCGTTACTGGCGCTGCAGGTCAAATTGGTTACAGCCTATTATTCCGTATCGCAAGCGGCGAAATGCTAGGTAAAGATCAACCAGTGATTTTGCAATTGCTCGAAGTTCCTTTTGAGAAAGCTCAACAAGCGCTTAAAGGCGTAATGATGGAGCTTCAAGATTGTGCATTCCCATTACTAGAAGACATGATCGGTACTGATGATCCTAAAGTTGCATTTAAAGATGCTGACTATGCGTTATTAGTTGGTTCACGTCCACGTGGTCCAGGTATGGAACGTGCTGACCTGCTTAAAGTGAACGGTGAAATCTTCATCGGTCAAGGTCAGGCATTGAACGAAGTTGCAAGCCGTGACGTTAAAGTTCTAGTTGTTGGTAACCCTGCAAACACGAATGCTTACATCGCAATGAAATCTGCTCCAGATCTTCCAGCGAAAAACTTCACGGCAATGTTACGTCTTGACCACAACCGTGCTGCATCTCAAATTGCTGCTAAAACTGGTAAAGCAGTTAAAGACATCAAAAATCTTACAGTTTGGGGTAACCACTCTCCAACTATGTATGCTGACTACCGTTTTGCAACAATTAACGGCGAAAGCGTTAAAGACATGATCAACGACCAGGAATGGAATGCAAATACATTCCTTCCGACTGTTGGTAAACGTGGTGCTGCGATCATCGAAGCACGTGGTTTGTCTTCTGCTGCTTCTGCTGCTAACGCTGCAATCGACCATATGCGCGATTGGGCTCTTGGTACAAACGGCGAATGGGTAACTATGGGTATTCCTTCTGACGGTTCTTACGGTATTCCTGAAGGCGTAATGTTCGGTTTCCCTGTAACGACTGAAAACGGTGAATACAAAATCGTTCAAGGTCTAGAAATCGACGAATTCAGTCAAGAGCGTATCAACTTCACGTTGAATGAACTTGAAGAAGAGCGCGCAGCAATTGCTGACATGCTTAAATAATTTGATCTTTTCAGATTAAGTTGAAAAAGCACTCCATTTGGGGTGCTTTTTTTATATCACTCACTTTAATCAACAAAAAATAACAAGCTGTGAAGGAGAGACAACTGAGTTTTCGCTATGAGCCATCTAAGGTAGAAACAAGATTATAGATAAAAAGATGGAGGTTCAGATGTTAGAGCAACGCGCTACCTTCGAACTTTTCTTTGAACAATTGGGTCTGGATTCGAGTCCGGAAGCCATTGATGAGTTTATTAGTACGCATCAAATTGGTATGGATGTGCCACTGCATAAAGCTCCTTTTTGGAGTAAATCACAGCATGACTTTCTGATCAGTCACTGGAAGAAAGATGATGACTGGGCCATTTTTGTCGATGTATTGAATGAACAATTACATATTGAGGCAGAGGGTTCAGGTTCCTGTGACATACCCGGCCATAAATCAACCTAAGAATTCGAATCTCAACACTCTCATAATTTAACACTACGATGGAGTCTATTTATGCTTACGGAACAACAGTTAACTTTAGAATTATTATTTGAACAATTGGGTTTGCCTTCTGATGAAGCCTCAATTAATCAATTTACCCATACCCATCAATTGCCATCTGAAGTCGCATTGCCAGATGCCGAATTCTGGAGTGAGGGACAAAGTGCCTTCCTGCGTGAACATTGGCACCAAGATGATGAATGGATTGTCATTATTGACAAGTTAAATCAGCTTTTACATGTGGAAAGCGACAAACAAAGCGTTTAAATGCATTCATACAAAAAGAAACAACAAACCTAGTCAAAGGACTAGGTTTTTTTTGTCTTATCTTATAAGTTAGATCTATAAATAATTACAATTTATCTGATATAAGGAGGGCGCGATGCTCGCAAAGAACCAACCATCCTTAGAGCTCTTGTTTTCTCAGCTCGGTCTCGCCAATAGTCCTGCGGCTATTGAATTGTATGTACGCACCCATCAACTGCCAGCAGGGCTGTCCTTGCATGATGCGCCATTCTGGAATAAAGCCCAGCGTTCTTTATTGATTAGCCATTTGGTACAAGATGATGATTGGGCAATTTGGGTCGATGAACTGAATCAGCAACTGCACATGGACGCTTATAGACGTCAACCTGCTTGATCATTTTTCCTATATTTCTCTGATATTTAAAATAAGATGATATAGCTTGTATTAAAAAACGCCTCATTTGAGGTGTTTTATTCTTTGGCTTAATGCATTTTGCTTTTTAATATTTTGTTAAACCATTCGTGCTGACGATAATCATTAAATGCATGATGCTGCTGTAATAATTCCAGCTCAAATTCGGCAGTGTTGGTGTACTTACCTAACCAGTGACGCGTCAGGGCTGGCTCATTTTTACTGGCGCTGGCATAGGCCAGGAAGAAATAAATATCACCATGTTCATAACTGGCCATCGGTTTTAGAATTTGCTGGGTAATCAGGGCGAAATGGTGCTCTTTGGTCAATTCAAAGAACATCATATAGGCCTTGGCCAGATGCAAAGATAGGTTGATATACATGCGCAGCGGCATTTCTTCAAATTCTACCCGGCCTTGTTCCAGCAACACTACGGCTTCTTGCAGGAAATGTCGCTGTTCCTGACGCAGTTCACTTAAAGTCACCAGCTGTAAACGAAGATCAGCACGTTCAAGTGTTAATTCTGGCGTATTGCCTTTTAAGTACAATTGGTCAGTTTCACCCAGACGTTGAATAATCTGTTTGGTTGTTAATCGCATCAACGCAATCCTCATTTCTCAATAATGGCTATATGAGGTTAAAAATTAAAATTTAAAGCGGCTAGCCGTCTTAGAGTAGTGAGGTATCACTTCTTAGCCAGGCGGTAATGGATAGGCGTTGCTGTTTAGAGATTAAAACTTCATGTAATAAATCGCTCTGGAACAGCGCCATTCGGTTCGGTTTTGGCTGGATAATATGCCACTGGCCATGTTTGTCCTGCAGGTGTAGTTCACCGCCCCAGTCCGCTTGCCATTGTTCATGTAAATAATAAACGCTGGAAATCATTCGGCCATTTTTATCTTGAGGATTGTCGCGGTGCAGGGCATAAAACTCACCCGCATTATAATAAGCGAAATGTGCTTCGACATCTTTGATGCCTAAATAAAACGCGCGGTTTAAAATTTGGGAAAATTGTTGAAGGGTTTGGATGTGTTGGTGGGAAATTTGAAATTCAGGTTGTAACCAAAGAATATGATCACTACGGATGTTGTTAACTACACCATTTTGAATGGCTGCATTACGAAATTCGTTTAAGTGGCTTAAGCATTCTTGGCTCACTGCATGTTGATATTCGCTAGAGTAAGCATCGTCAACAATACTAAAGCCATGTTGATCTAAATCATCTAAGATTTGATCAACATTCCAATCCCCTGGGATGATAACTGCTTCCATTTTTTCAATTCTCGATAGTGTGGTAAAAAAAGGTCCGCTATTTTAGTTCAATAATCGTTTCTGAACGAAATAGTTTTTCATGTTAAAATAGCAATTGATCTTAGGAATAATTGAAACATGAATTACCGTCACTCTTACCACGCAGGCAACTTTGCCGATGTCATGAAGCACGTTTTATTGCTTCAGTTGTTGACTCGACTGAATGCAAAAGACAAACCTTATCGCTATGTAGATACACATGGTGGTGCAGGTAAATATGATTTGTCGACTGCCGAAGCGCAAAAATCAGGTGAGTTTTTAAACGGTATTCATCGTCTTATTAAGCTGGATGATTCGATCAAGCGTAATGCACCTGAAGGCGTACAACAATACTTGAAAATTGTTGAAAACATGCGTGAAAACTTTGGTAAGGGTGCTTATCCGGGTTCGCCGTGGTTTGCGCTAGAAGGCATGCGTGAAATTGATAAAGCGACCATTTTTGAAATGCAGCGTGATGTATTCCAGCAACTTCGTCATAATATTTTTGACAAGCGTGCCGGTTTGCATGAGCGTGATGCATACGAAGGTCTGTTGGCAGTCATTCCGCCAAAAGAAAAACGTGGTCTGGTGATGATCGATCCGCCATATGAACTGGAACGTAAAGATTTTCCGCAGTTGGTTGAGCTGCTGGTTGCCGCGTATAAGAAATGGCCGACAGGTGTATTTGCCGTTTGGTATCCAATTAAAGACCGTGCCATGATCGAACGCTTCGAGAAGAAAATGTTCAAGACTGGTATCCGCCGTCAACTGGTGTGTGAAGTTTGTGTATGGCCGGATGATACCCCTGTCGGCTTGAACGGTTGTGGTTTGCTGGTGATTAACCCGCCTTGGAAATTCTCTGAAGATGCAGATGAAGCGCTACAGTGGTTATTCCCGCATCTTCGCATGAGTGAAAATGGTGGTCACGCTGCAGTTCGCTGGTTAGTGGGCGAATAATTTTTTCAAAGATCAGGTCATAGCTAGGATCGACAAGAATGACAAATATAAGCAAACCGGAACGTGACTCTTCAACTGAAGTGCCTTTCGATGGCATCACCTTTGAGGTAGAAGAAGAGGAGCATACCCAGGAAGGGCAAAAAGTTAAGCGTCGAGGCATCTATCTATGGCCGAACCTGATTACAACGGCAGCGTTGTTGTCAGGTTTCTACTCGATTATTGCCAGTATGAATGGTGATTTTCAGCAAGCTATTTATGCGATTTTTATTGCGGCATTACTGGATGGACTGGATGGACGTGTGGCACGTGCTATTGGTGCACAAAGTCCGTTCGGTGAACAATTTGACTCGCTTTCTGACATGCTGGCTTTTGGCGTAGCTCCCGCTATTTTGATGTATAGCTGGGGCTTGAGTGATTTGGGCCGTATTGGTCTGGCAGCCTGTTTTGTCTATACCGCATGTGCTGCGTTCCGTCTGGCACGTTTCAATGTGCAGATTGGTGTGGTCGATAAACGTTATTTTATCGGTGTCGCAAGTCCTCTGGCTGCCATCATGATTGTATCATTGGTCTGGGTCGGTCTGGATTTTCCAGAAATCTTTGATATTCGTGAACCTTCTCTTCAGGTCATTAATGCAGTGGTCATTATTGCGGTGGGCTTGTTGATGATTTCCAATATCAAATACTATTCATTTAAAACTGTAGAACGTAAACGGGTTCCATTTTTTGTCCTACCAATTGCCGTATTCGTCTTTGCAGCGATGACTTATAATATTCCTGTCGGCATTCTGGTCATTTCTATTCTCTATGCCTTGTCTGGTTTTGTGACCACCTTTATGGCAAAAAGATCGAGTACATTATAAAAATATAAGGAGTCTGAGATGCGGTTTCTTCAAGATTTTCTAGATCGTTCGAAACAGCTAAATCAGACTCCTGCTGTTTCGCGCTATCCCGCCTATCATGGTCCTACCTCAAAATATAAAATTATTCATCAAGGTTTGATGATCCCCGGGCTCCCGGCACCGCTCTATTATTTAAACTTTATGAGTATTATCGGGCAACCCAATGCACCCATGCTGTCAAACCCGAGCGCAATCGAAACCACAGCCTTAGATACCGCCACCGTGATTTGCAGTTCGAGTCCGCATATGGTGGGGCAATTACATCACTACTCGGTCAAGCAGGACTGTCATTTTAAATCGGGTCTGTTTCAGTTTCTGGATCGGGAGCAATTGAGCGGAAATTTCCCAAATTTTCGTTTGCAACGTTCTGACTCGGAGCTCAGTTTGGATTTAAATATTCAAACTATTCAACTGATTTCTCATTTTACCAAAATGCGGTTTTCCTTGGCAGATCACTGGTCTTTGCTATGTCATTGTCAGGGAACGGTGAACTATAAAGCGCAGCAATATACGATTGATGGTCTGGGAAGCTTTGAATACGCGCGAAGTTTTAACTTTCCTTATCTGCCTTTGGCCTTCCTGACTTATCAAATTATTAATCTTAGTGAAAACCGGCAACTGTTGTTGGCGCAAATTCGGGATGGTTTTAATCGTATTGTTCAGTCGCGGATCTATCTGCGTGATTTAAAAAACATGCGGACCCAAATGTTCGATCGCAAAGTTTATTTTAAAGTTCATCGTGTTTATCCGCGTGTCACGACACCTAATGGGCAGAGTATGTATTTGCCGCGCGAATTTGAATGGTGTTATGAAAATGCAGACGGTACTTGTATCTGGGTACAAGGGCAAAGTCGTGGAGATTTTAAATTTGGTCTGGCAGCGGGCTATGTAGGAAGTTTTAGTTATCAAGTGAAAATAAATGAAGAAACCGAAAGTGGGGAAGGGGGCTATTGTGAATACATAGATTGTCGGCCTTTACGCTTTCAGGAACAGAATAAAACAGAAAAAAGATTAAGTCATTTATCCAATTCAGTCCCTTTACTGCTCAAGAAATGAAGAAAAGTGCGATTTTTGTAGAATAAATAAACAGTCGTGATATTTTTGCTGAATTATTTAAGAATAGGGGTTGTATTGGGTTGGGAATCCTGTAGAATGCACATCCATCGGCGGTGATGAAGATTAAAACTTCTGATAAAACAGTGACTTAGTTAAGTTTGATTGAGTTAGGTTTTATTTGATAAGTTTAAAAATAGTTTTCATTACTGGTTGACTTTCTAGAGATAGAGAGTAATATAGCCGACCTAGCTTGCTGGTGACGAATTAGCAAGAAGATCATTAAGAGATTATGAAGAACAACTTGTGTGGATTTTTACTGGTTGATTGATCGAAATTATTTTCATTGATTGATGGTAGAAATTA
>NZ_JAMXXS010000016.1:0-64542 GCF_024129595.1 Acinetobacter lwoffii
GAAATTATCAAAGTTCTGTTGCTTTAGCCTGTATATTTTTATGGCTACCTTTATAGGGTTAATTATGAACAGTAAATGTCAACAGACCCTAAATAGAAAATATGAGTGAATGTTTGCAGAATTTTTTATCTTTTGATAATGGGGTTGCTTCATTAAAGCGCAGCTTGATCTAGAAACAATAAAAAAGGAGCACTCAGCCAAAAAAAGTGGAATATTTACTCTATTTTGTTGCGCAAATTTGGTGCAAAAATGGGATTTCCCATTTTGAATCAAGTTCAGTACATTAATATAATAAATAGTACGCAAGGTTTTTTTCTACCCTTTATCTGACTGTTTGAGACTTGGGTCTTATAAAATTTTGGCGATTATTTTTTTGTCAGATGTATCAATTATGTCTGATGAAGATCTGCTCAAAACAAATTCTATCATTTCATAAAATACGATTTTAACATCTAAAAACAGTGCTCTTGCTTGAGTACTAAATCTGTCAAAAAAGTCAAAACTAAAAAAACGACGCAGCTAAAGTGCCGCTATCTATAGGGACTAGAGAAATTGAAAGTCTGCTTCTGAATCAAGAAATACAGCAATCATTGTCAGAATCATCAATGTAACAAAATAAATCAGAAATTCGCGCTTATTTACGCCAGCAAAATCTGGATATTTCATTCAGTGGAATGAATATCGTTTATAAAATCATCGAATATGAATAGCTAGAGAATTAAATAAATGTGCTATTGCAGCATCATTTTTATGAATCATCAGTTCAAAATATAGGTATTTATTAAATAAATAGTAGGTGGTAATTTCAAACAGTTTGATTAGAATCCAAAAATTCAACAAGAACACATCCTGAGGGGAAGCATCGTTTACACGATGTTTACTTAAGAAAAATTAGCTTGAGGAACGCTCATGCAGATCGGAATTCCAGCCGAAACTGTTGTCGGTGAAAATCGCGTCGCTGCGACGCCAGAGACAGTAAAGAAATTGATCAGCGCAGGACATAGCGTGATTATCGAACGTGGTGCAGGGGTTAAAGCTGCCTATATCGATAGTGCCTATGAACAAGTTGGTGCCAAAATTACGGATGATGCCTATACCGGCAGTCAGTTGATTTTAAAAGTTCGTGCACCGAAAGGTGATGAAATTCAAAAACTCAACCCGAACACCACTATCGTGGCAATGTTTGATCCTTACCGTAATACTGAGCTTGACCAATTTGCGGCACAGAACGTGTCTGCATTTGCATTGGAGCTTTTGCCACGGACCTTGTCTCGTGCGCAGAATATGGATGTCTTGTCTTCTCAAGCCAACCTTGCAGGATACAAGTCAGTCCTTCTGGCTGCGGCTGAATACCAGCGCATGTTCCCGATGCTAATGACGGCTGCGGGGACGGTCAAACCAGCCCGTGTGGTGATCATGGGGGTCGGGGTCGCGGGTCTGCAAGCCATTGCCACTGCAAAACGCTTAGGCGCTATTGTGGAAGCCACAGACTTGCGTCCAACAGCAAAAGACCAAGTGGAATCATTGGGCGGTAAATGGCTGGACGTGCCGATGTCTGCCGAAGAGCAGCAAAAAGCGGCGGATGCGGCCAAGAATGGTTATGGCTGGATGCCGGGTGAGGAATACATCCGCGATCAGGCTGCCATTGTGGATAAAGCCGTATCAAATGCTGACATTGTGATTACCACAGCGCTTTTACCCGGCCGTGATGCACCGCGTTTAATCCGTGCTGAAACAGTTGCGAAAATGAAACCGGGTTCAGTCATTTTAGATATGGCAGTGGAATCGGGCGGTAACGTTGAAGGTTCGAAATGTGGCGAAACAGTCCATACCGACAATGGCGTCAAAATTCTCGGCATTCCAAATATTCCGTCGACTGTATCAACTGAAGCCTCTGCTTTATACGCTCGTAACGTATTTAACTTCGTTGAAACACTATTTGATGCAGATAAGAATTTTGTCCTGAATCAAGAAGAAGAAATTCAAAAAGCCCTACTCGTCACTCATGGCGGCCAAGTGCTGCTGAAACGTGGTTAAGGAGAAGACTCATGGTTGAAACAATTACGATTTTTGTCCTTGCCATTTTCGTAGGTTACTACGTGGTGTGGGGTGTAACACCAGCATTGCATACGCCGTTGATGGCGGTCACCAATGCCTTGTCATCGATCATTATTGTCGGTGCAATGATTCAGACTGTTGGCCTGCCGGTGATTGGCGTTGAAGGTAGCGTGGATTTCCAGACCATTAACGTGGTGAGCGTACTTGGCGCGATTGCAGTATTCCTGGCGAGTATTAATATTTTCGGTGGCTTTGCCGTGACTGCTCGTATGCTGGAAATGTTTAAACCTAAGCAAAAGAAAAAAGAGGGTTAATCCATGGAAATGATTCGAGAGTATGCGGATTGGTTCTACCTGATTGGTGCCGTTCTTTTTATCCTGACGCTACGTGGTTTATCAGGTCCTAAAACTGCGATTGCCGGTAACCGTTACGGAATGATCGCGATGGCTATTGCGGTCGTAACCACCTTCTTTGTAGCTGAGAATCCAGTCGTCTGGATGATCATTGGCGCAATGGTGCTGGGTGCAATCGTGGGTATTGCCCGTGCACGTACAGTTCCAATGACCCAGATGCCTGAAACTGTAGCGTTGATGCACTCACTGGTGGGTCTGGCTGCGGTACTGATTGCTGTCGCTGCCATTATTCACAACAACAAACTGATCGAACTTGGTCCAGACCTGTTGGCTGCCAATGGTGTGAATTTCCATGAAATGAGCCGTGTTCATTTATTTGAACTGTTTGTGGGCTGTTTCGTGGGTGCGATTACCTTTACAGCATCAGTCTTTGCTTATGGCAAACTGGCCGCGAAGAAATGGGCGAAAACCATTTCAGGTGTGTGGGTGAAACCAGTTCAGGCAATCATCTTTATTGCAATGTTAGGTTTTGGGGTTCACTTCTTCCTGACTGGCAATATGACATCGTTCTGGGCGATGACAGGTCTTGCGCTGGCATTTGGCTGGGTATGGATTGCACCAGTCGGTGGTGGTGATATGCCAGTGGTGGTATCGCTACTCAACTCATTCTCGGGTTGGGCAGCAGCTGGTATTGGTTTTACCCTAGAAAACAACATGCTGATTGTTGCAGGTTCACTGGTGGGTTCTTCAGGTGCGATTCTTTCTTACATCATGTGTAAAGCGATGAACCGTTCCATCATCAACGTTTTGTTTGGTGGTGCGATGGGCGGTGCAGCTGCGCCGATAGCAGGAGCAGGTGAACAGGTTCAACGTAATCACCGTTCAGGTTCGGCAGATGACGCAGGCTTCCTGATGTCAAATGCAGACAGCGTAGTGATTGTACCGGGTTATGGTATGGCGCAAGGCCGTGCCCAAAATGCGGTAAAAGAATTGGCTAACTTGCTAAAAGAGCAGGGCGTAACGGTTCGTTTTGCGATTCATCCTGTAGCAGGTCGTATGCCAGGTCATATGAACGTACTACTTGCTGAAGCGGACGTACCGTATGAAGACATCCTGGAAATGGATGAGATCAACTCGGACTTCCCGGCAACAGATGTGGTGCTAGTGATTGGTGCGAACGACGTTGTGAACCCTGCGGCGAAAGATGATCCAACATCGCCAATTTATGGTATGCCAATTCTGGAAGCCCATAAGGCACGTACGATTATGGTGATCAAGCGTTCTATGGCAACCGGTTATGCGGGTCTCGACAATGACTTGTTCTATAATGACAAGACCATGATGATCTTTGGTGATGCCAAGAAAGTGGTGGAAGATATGACTAAAGCCATTAATGGTACAGGTCACTAATCATCTAAATCATTAGAATTCCCCCTAAGTCCCCCTTTAATAAAGGGGGATTTTTTATTTTATATCTTGGAAAAAGGATGATTGAGTGGTCATCGAACGTCTATGTTTATGATGAATTGATCCTAAAATACCAATCAAATCGGTGCATAAGACAAGATGAAAATTAAAGAAAAATAGCGAACAGATTGAGTTGTATTAATGCTTATAAAGTTAGATGAACAGGCAATAAAAAAGCGACCTACACAGGTCGCTTTTTTGAATATTTGGTTTTTACGCTACAGAGTCAGTATCTGCAGGATTGCGCCATAAGCTTTCTAGGTCATAGAATTTACGCGCTGTTGGAAGCATACAATGAACCACAACATAACCAAGGTCGATGAGGATCCATTCAGCATCACGTTCGCCTTCAATACCAAGAGGGCGGAAGCCAGCTTTACGTGCTTCTTCAGCAACGTTATTGGCCAATGATTTGATGTGACGTGTCGATGTACCGCTTGCAATGACCATAGCATCAGCCACATTACTGATACCGCTGACATCAAGCTCAACAATTTCTTTTGCTTTTACATCTTCAAGTGCAGCATGTACGACTTTTAAGCAGTCCTCTACAGCTTGAGAATTTGAATTCATAGTAAGATCGTGAGAATTAGAAGCGCTGGGCGATGGTTCTAAATTCATGGGGAGTGTAATTTCCTAACAATTATGCATGGTCTAATATAGCGGTTTTAGTCCTGAATTTCAAATGAAGCCGCAGTCCACTCAGTCATGCTCCGGAAAGAACTCAGCTTTCCAGTCAAAGGAATCATTGGAATGTCCGCTGGGTTTATACTCGGCAGCAACATAACCTTGATATTGACTATGTTTTAACCACTGAAATATATCATGATATTGAATTGAGCCCGTATTGGGTTGATGCCGTCCCGGACAATCCGCAAACTGGATATGACCAATCGAGGCAATATTTTCTTGCAAAGTTTCCAGTACATCTTCGCCCATCATTGCCATGTGGTAACAGTCGTACTGCATTTTTAAGGCCGGATGATGTACCGCTTCCAGCATTTCCTGTGCTTGAGCAACATTTTGAATCAAAAAACGTGGCATATCGGTGCCATTGATCATTTCAAAGACCGGTTCAATTTGATGTTCAAGCAGCATTGAACAGGCCATTTTCAGGTTACTCGCCAGCGTATTCAGGCAGGGTAAAAGATCACAGTCAAGGGGTTGTTTTCCTGCCAGAATGTTCACCCGGGGTACATTCAACGCCGTGGCATACTGGATGGCCTGCTCAACAGCATGACGAAACTCAATTTCCTGTCCTGGAATGCCGGCCAGACCATGACCGCCCTGCATCAAATCGCCTGCTGGCACATTAATCAGGCACAAGTTCAGCTGATGCGTGCTGAGCTGGTTTTGAATCTGGCCAATTGTGAGCTCATAAGGAAACTGGATTTCCACATGATTAAAGCCCTGTGCATGAGCCAGCGCGAAGCGTTCGATCAGCGGCACTTCGGTAAAAATCATCGACAGGTTGACGGCAAGTTTAATCATGTATGTCTCTTCAATATTCAGGGCTGCATCAATCAAGCGTTATGAATGTTTTAGTTGCTGGATTACAGTAGCCAGATCTGCTTCGGCAAAGCCTTGGGCTTGATGAGCATGTAACTGCGTTAAAGCTTGAGTCGCCACCGGAACATCCAGGTTAAAGCTTTGTGCCAGTTGCACGGCATTATTCAGATCCTTGGATAAAGTCTGCACTTTCCATTGCACCGGTTCAAAAGTTTGCGTGGCCATACGGGGGGCCAGAATCTGAAAAGGCTTGGAGTCAGCAAAACCACCCGCCAGCGCGGGCGCTAGTAATCGTGTATCCACCCCGGCAAGTCCAGCCAAGGCGACCGCTTCTGCGATCAAGGTGCTATTCGCCGCCACAATTAGCTGATTACAGATTTTGGTCGCCTGACCGGTACCCGTATCACCCATACGGGTGACGCGCTGTGAAAGTACTGCATAGATCGGATCAAGATCTTCAATAGTCGCGGCATCACCACCGGCAAAAATCACTAGACTGCCTTGTTCGGCTCCAACTGTACCACCTGAAACAGGAGAATCAATCCAGGTTACTTTCTTGGCCTGTGCTTGTGCGGCAAGTGTTTGGGTTTGCTGTACTGAAAGGCTAGAGAAGTCCACAATGACTTGCTCCGCAACCAAATACGGTTCGATCTGAGCAAAAACAGATTGCACTGCCTGATCATCTGCCAGGCAGGTCAGAATCACCGGGTAATCTGTAATCTTATCCAAAGATAGCGTAGTTGCACCTAGATCCAGCAAGGGCTCACAGGCAGATGGTGTGCGGTTCCAGACTGCCACCTGAAAACCTGCTTGAAGCAGACGTGTGGCCATGCGAGTGCCCATCAGCCCCATACCTAAAAAGGCAATTTTAGTATCGCGATTCAACTGCATGCTTTGGTTTATTCCTTTCCTAGATTCAGACTGGGTTTATTTGTATTGGCGCGGTACAAACTGAACCTCTGGGTTTTTGTCCTTTTTACGGGCCAATTGACTGTTTTTACCCAGTAATAATTTCAGCTGCCATATTTTTTCCATACGCAAGGATTTATTTGGACGATGCTGCATGGCATCCAGTACAAATTTAGAGGCCATCAGCGCATCTGGAGAACGTTGCAGCATTTCTTCAGCCAAGGCTTGTGCTCTTCCTAGTGGCTGTTCATCGACATGGGTGATCAGACCGATTTCTTTGGCATATTCACCATCAAAAATCCGGGCAGTTAAGGTCAGCTCTTTGGCCAGATCAATACCAATCAGGCCTTTCAGGGAGCGGCTGAGTCCCATGTCTGGCACCAGTCCCCAGCGGGTTTCCATAATCGACATTTTGGTCTCAGGATGGGCAATGCGGATATCTGCGGCTAATGCCAGTTGCATCCCGGCACCAAAACAGAAGCCCTCCATTGCGGCAATCACCGGGACTGGCAATTCCTGCCAGACCAGAAATGCTTTTTGAAATAAGCTTTGACCCGGACGGATCAGTTCCCATGCGGCATAAGCACGATTTTTAGGATTATTTAAATCTGCCAGATCAATACCGGCACTAAAGACCTGGGCTTCTCCCGTTAAAATCACACATCGGATGCTTTTATCTTTTTTGATTTTTTGTGCAGTCGCGACCAGTTCGCGCAGCAGGGCAAAGCTCATGGCATTGCGTTTATCCGGACGATTCAGTGTAACAGTGGCAATGCCGTTATTTTTTTCCAAGCGCACGAGTGACATGGCATTCTTCCTTATTTTTCCTGGCTTGAGCATAGCATGCAGCCTTTGGGCTTGCATGACAGCCCAGTCACACTTGAGTAAGTTAAGGACTGAGCAGCTTCAAAGCTTTAATTTAAATGTTGCTTCAAAATTTGCTGGGCAGCCTGTTCAACCTGTTCAACCACGGCTTTGAGTTCATCAAAATATTTCAGCACGTCCTGGACAAAGCTTTCATCGGCTTTACGACGTTCTTTGCGCAGGGTCGAAACGAACTGTTCAAAGCCACCAGTGACTTTCTGCAGAGTCGGTGCACCGACATAACGGGTCGCGCCATATAGACGATGCAGTACATGTTCCAGTTGTGGGAAATCTTCCAGTTCAATCAGTTGCTGCATTTCATCGAGTTCATCTGCAAAGCTGTCTACCAGCATGCGTAACAGGTCTACCGCCAGATCCTCCTTATTGGCTGCCAATTGCAGGCTTTGCTGCCAGTCCAGAATATTCGGATCCAGAGCATCAATCACATTGGCACGTTCCAGTACCGGAATCCGTTTAAAATGCTCGGTGGTCCAGTGCGTCAAAATTTGGATAATCTGCTCGATCTGAATCGGCTTGGTGACATAATCATCCATGCCGTTTTGCAGCAGTTTATGTTTTTCATCAGAAAGCGCATGTGCCGTCAGTGCAATAATCGGCAGACGGCTATGATTTTCAAAAGTTGATTCCAGCGAGCGAATAGCACGGGTGGTATCGATCCCCGACATGACTGGCATCTGAATGTCCATAAAGACCAGATCAAATGCCGGCTGTTCCTGTTCATAACGGCGCTGAATAATATCGATCGCTTCCTGCCCGCTGAGGGCTTTGGTCGTGGTGACATTGAGTTCACCCAGCAAGGCTTCCAGAACAATCAGGTTGGGTAAGTGATCATCCACGGCCAGAATATGCAGGCCTTGACCATTAAATTCTTCATGCTGTTCCTGGTCGAAGACCGGCTGATTGCCGAGTAACTGAATCAGCGCGCTGCGGCTGAGTGGCTGATGCAGGGCACGGGCACGATGGTCATTGAGCATGCTTGGATCCAGTTGCATCTGATAACCATAGACAGCCAGATGACCCTGATAACGTGAACGGATTTCGCGTAACAAGACTTCACTGTCACCACTATGATCGACGATCAGCCAGGTATTTTCGCTATTCTGTAAATGATTCAGACGGCTAAACAGATCCAGAATTGATGCACATTCAATATGTTTAACCTTATAATTTTCCAGATAATGCCGCAGCACATTCGCAGTTGCCGGATGTGCAAGATAAGACACCACGGTCAATTCGCTAAAATCTGGATGCTCAATCACGGTATCTTCATCGACCAGGAACTGGGCAGTAAACCAGAAAGTAGAGCCTTTTTCGGTTGGAGCACGTTCCTGATTGTCTTCAAAACCAATCTGGCCATGCATCAGGCTGACCAGCTGTTTGGAAATTGCCAGACCAAGACCGGTACCGCCAAACTGACGGGTCACCGAGGTATCACCCTGCGAGAAGGACTCAAACAGCTTTTTACGGTCGGTACCACTCAGGCCAATGCCGCTATCCTGTACACTAAAATGCAGCACACACTGATCCATTCCATCATGTTCCATGCGTGCCCGGACAATGATTTCTCCATCCGGAGTGAATTTGATCGCATTGGAAATCAGGTTGGTCAGAATCTGTTTAAATCGTAGCGCATCACCAATAATGTGTTTTGGCACACCATCTGCATAATAGAAGGCCATATCAATATGTTTTTGTGCTGCCAGAGGTGACAACATGTCCATCACATCAAAAATCGCTTCTTCCAGATCAAAAGGTGCCGTTTCCAGTTCCAGTTTGCCGGCATCAATTTTGGAAAAATCCAGAACATCATTGATCAGTGCCAGCAAATGCGCCGAAGACTTACGAATGGTCTGCAAATACAGGCTCTGCTCGTTGCTGAGATTGCCCTGACGTAACAACAGATGAATAAAACCATCAATACTGTTCAGCGGGGTGCGCAATTCATGGGAAATATTGGCCAGAAACACCGACTTGGCCTGGTTGGCCGAGATCGCCTGGTCGCGTGCCTGACGATAGGTAATATTCTGGACTTCTAAAGTGTCGAGGGTGCGGCGTAAATCGTCTTCGGTCTGTTCGGTATGTTCACGCAGTTCCAGAAAGCTGAAATGCAAACGTTTCACCACATTGGCGATATCACGTTGCAATAAACGCAGCTCGCCGGTGCTGTTAATCACCATATGCTGGCCGAGGGTGTCGGCATTCAGGCGTTGCAATTGCATGCGAATCTCATACATTGGGGCGATCCAGCGCCGTGAGTAGAAATTCAAGCAAAGTAATAACAATAATAAGGTCAGTAATCCGGTCGCAATCAGTACGATCAGTACTCGGTAACGGGCAATTGCTAGCGGCTGGTTATCCAGTTCGATCGCCAGCCAGCCGGTAGAAAAAGTGTTTTCATTCACTTTAATGGCATAGATATGATTATCTTGATGCAGAATCGGACCAACAAAATTGCCGCTTTTCTCAAATTCTGGCCAAGGCGCCTGTTCCTGAAAACCGATGCCCAAACGATTCTTGCCATTTTCATCCAGAACTGCTGCCCGAACCAGATGCTTTTCATTCAGCATGTTCTGCATGGCGTTGTGAGCTTGGTCATATTGCCATGGATACAGGTTCAAGATATCCAGGGCATATTCTGAAGTGCCTTGAAAGCGAGTCAGAATCGCAATGGCCATCTGCTTCTGCTGGGCACGTGCGGCATTCGAGGTTTCAGTCAACACCAGCATGGCACCGACGCAGGCCAAAATAGTAATTGGCACAAAAATCAGCGCAATCAGCTGTCCATAGGCATGATTTAAGTGTAGGCGTTTAAACAGCTTTTTGTTGATCGTTGACATGATTTAAGCAGTATTTTCTTTATGCCTGGCATATTAGCATGCTTTAAATCGACAGTTAAAATTTAAGCATAATTTTTATAAAGCTTCGGATTAGCAGTTAAAAATACAAGAGATTTCAGTTAATTTTGCTCAGGTACAGCAAGACTAAGACGCACGAAATTTCAATCTGTAAAAGTGCCAGACTGAAATAGTATTTTCATCTTCATTAGCGAGCTGCTTCACCTGGCTAAATTATCGGGAAATGTAGTTTATGGCTTGATAGTGTGTGAGTTTTAGTGAGTTTTCTGAAAAAGCCTTGCTAAATGGGTGCAGGGAAAAGCATTTTTTCATACAATAGCCGCACCTCGATATAGGTGCAAATAATGAGTAATACCATCCCTGATTTTCAAGCAGATGAATTTTTGTTAGACCATTATGTAGGCAAAACGCCGCTGGTGCGTTTACAGCGTCTGGCAAGTCACACTCAAGCTACAGTACTCGCGAAACTCGAAGGCAATAACCCGGCAGGTTCGGTCAAAGACCGTCCGGCCTACAATATGATCATGCAGGCCGAGAAGCGTGGGCAGATCAAGCCGGGTGACACCCTGATTGAGGCAACGAGCGGAAATACGGGGATTGCATTGGCGATGGTCGCAGCAATGCGTGGCTATAAAATGAAGCTGATCATGCCGAACAATATGAGTCAGGAACGTAAGGATGCGATGCGTGCTTATGGTGCCGAGCTGATAGAAGTAACCAAAGAGCAGGGCATGGAAGGTGCACGTGATCTTGCTGCTCAAATGCAGAATGATGGCGTGGGTCTAGTGCTGAATCAGTTTGGAAACCCGGACAATGTCGAAGCACACTACCTGACCACGGGTCCAGAAATCTGGCAGCAAACCGGTGGCAAGATTACCCATTTTGTCAGTTCTATGGGCACCACCGGCACCATCATGGGTGTGTCGAAATACCTGAAAGAAATGAATCCTGATATTCAGATCGTTGGTTTACAGCCATCTGAAGGTTCAAGTATTGCCGGAATCCGTCGCTGGCCAGAAGAATATCTGCCAACCATTTTCGACCGTAGCCGTGTGGATCGCATTATTGATATTCCACAAATCGAAGCTGAAAAAACCATGCGCAAGCTGGCACAGAAAGAAGGCATCAGTGCCGGAACCTCTTCTGGTGGGGCAGTGTGGGCCTCGATTAAACTGGCGGAAGAACATCCGGATGCAGTGATTGTGTGTATTATCTGTGACCGTGGTGACCGTTACTTGTCTACAGGGTTATTCTCTGTACAAGATCCTGAATAATTATTTGAGCACTGTTTTATGCGCCTGCCTGTTTTAACTTTCGATATTGAAACCCAAACCGATCTCAAATCAGGCGCGCATCTGTTTGGTCTGGACCTGCCCGAAGCAGATCTGGATCAGGCCCTGACCAAATTACGCCGTCAGGATTCAGGCTCTGATTTTCAGCGTTTACCGCTGCATGAAATTGTCTGTATTTCCGGTTTATGGATGGATGAACAGGGTATGAAGCTGTTTTCCTTTAGTCGAGAACAGCATTCTGAAGCAGAAATTTTGAAAAAATTCTTGTCCATTTTTGACAAGCGACATCCGACTCTAGTGAGTTGGAATGGCTCACAGTTTGATTTACCAGTAATTTTATACCGCGCCATGTATCATGGACTCTCTGCACCGAGTCTGTTCGATCAGGGCGAAATTGATACGCAAAAGCGTTATAATAACTACCAGAATCGTTACCATCATCGTCATGTTGACCTGATGGATGTGATGGCCATGTTTCATGCCCGTCATTTCCAGAAGCTGGATGATGTTGCACATTTGCTGGGTTATCCAGGCAAGCGCGGTGACGGAGCCTATCGGGTTCCGGAATATGTCCGCAATCAGCAATGGACCGAACTGACGTCTTATTGTGAAGGTGATGTCCTGAATACCTGGCTGGTGTATATCCGCTGGTTGCTGTTAAAAGGCCAGCTGTTGCTGCCGGATTATCAGCATCTGCTGCAAAGCACGATTCAATATTTGCAGACTCAACCGCAACATGCGGACTTTTTATCAGTCTGGCGTGAAACCTCACAACGAACTGAATTTACCCAATTTGATTTTCCCATCTCCATACCCTAGGTTTTCATGAAACATCGAGCACAAGCACGTCCTATCCAGCAACCCGAGTATATTTTTCAGGTTGAGTCACTATCGCATGAGGGACGTGGCATCGCTCATTATGGTTCACATCCGGATCATCCGCAGCATAAACATGGCAAGAAAGTCTTTATCCGTTATGCCTTGCCGGGTGAAACCGTGCGTGCCCGCATTACCCGAGAAGTTAAGAAGCTAGAAGAAGCTGACAGCCTTGAATTGTTGAGCGACGCTTCTGAGATTCGCGTGAAGCCGGTGTGTTCACATTTTGGCGTTTGTGGTGGCTGTAATATGCAGCATATCGCTGCGGATGCGCAGATTGAACTGAAACAGAATGTGCTGAAATCACATCTTCAGCATTTTGCCGGAATCCAGCCTGATCAATGGCTACCGCCTTTACGTTCACAACGTGAAGATTATCGCCGTAAAGCCCGAATCGGGGTGCGTTATCTGCCTTCCAAGGATCAGCTGGTGGTGGGCTTTCGTGAAAATCAGTCCAACAAACTTACGCCGATTGATCGCTGTATGATCTTGGATCGCGAGTTTGGCTCGGTTACACGTCTTAAACAATTGCTGCAAGGTCTGAATGGTAAGGCCGACATCGGTCATATAGAATTGGCCATGGGGGATCAGGACATTGCGCTGCTGGTGCGTGAAACTGCAAAATTATCTGCCGATGATGTCAACCAATTGCGCGAATTTACGTTACAGAAAGGCTGGCAACTGTATCTGCAGCCTGCCGGCAAAGAAACGCTTTCGCGAATAGATGATACAGAAGCATCTGCACGCTTACACTATGGTCTTGATGACTTTGATGTGAAATTCGGCTTTAATCCTCTGGACTTTACTCAGGTAAATTCAAGCATCAATCCGCAAATGGTACGATTGGCATGTGATTTGCTACAACTGCAACAGGGTGAACGGGTTCTGGATCTCTTTTGTGGATTAGGAAACTTTTCCTTACCTCTTGCGCGCTGTGTTGGTGCGTCGGGTCAGGTGATTGCGGTCGAGGGAAGTGATGAAATGGTTCGACGTGGTGCGGAAAATGCCAAAAACAATGGTATTGCACAAATATCGTTCTATTCACAAGATTTAACCAAAGATTTCTCGCACCACACTTGGGCAAATCAAGGTTTTGATGCATTATTAATCGACCCGCCACGTGCCGGGGCAGAAGAAGTGATGCATTATATCCCTCAGTTTGGAGCTAAAAGAATCGTTTATGTGTCATGTAATCCTGCGACACTCGCCAGAGATGCAGGACTCTTGGTACAACAGGGCTATCGTCTCACCCAAGCGGGCGTGATGGATATGTTTACACATACTGGACATGTTGAATCAATCGCATTGTTCGAAAAAGAAAATCAAATAAACGATTAAAGAAATGATGTTTTTAAAAGTAGGAGACGGGTATGGTCACAGTACGTGAGCAACTCCCTGGGCGACTCAATGAGTTGTCACAGGAGACGACTGTAGAACATGCCGAACAAGCACACCAGGATCTGACTGAATGGTTGGATCGGGTTCGTGGCATATTAGATGGCGCACCTTTAACGCAGCTCGAAGAAGTCGCCCACTTAACATTAGAAAGAGAGCTGCAAAGTACGGTTCAGCACCGCTCCAATACCTTTTATACCGGTATTGAGATGGCGGATATTCTGGCGCATCTGCATGTCGATGAAGATACTTTGTCCGCAGCCATGCTGTATCGTGCTGTTCGTGAAGGCGTCATGCCACTCAGTGAAGTACTGGAACAGTTCGGCGAACAGGTGCATAGCCTGGTCAAAGGTACGCTTGCCATGGGTAAGCTGTCTGAGTTGATCGAAAAAAATAAACGTCTGGAAGATCATTTCAATAATAACCAGCGTGAACATCTGTCTGGCATTTACAAAATGCTGATCTCGGTCACCGAAGATGTACGTGTTGTTCTGGTCAAGCTGGCTGAACGTACCTATGCCTTGCGTGAACTGGCCAATTCCTCGCGTGAGCGTCAGGAACGGGTGGCTCGAGAAATTCTGACCATTTACTCGCCACTGGCACACCGTTTAGGTATTGCCCAGCTGAAATGGGAGCTGGAAGATCTGGCTTTCCGTTATCTTGCGCCGGAACGTTATAAAGAAATTGCTTCCTTACTGAATGAAAAGCGTCTGGAGCGTGAACAGTATATTCAGTTTGTGATTGATAAATTACGCAATGAATTGGCCGAGCATGGTATCGAAGCTGAAATTAATGGCCGGGTGAAACACATTTATTCGATTTATCGAAAAATGAAAAGCAAGAACCTGAGTTTTGACCAGCTCTATGATATTCGTGCTTTACGGGTATTGGTGAAAAGTGTACCGGAGTGTTACCACACTTTAGGTATTGTGCATCAGATCTGGCGCCATATTCCGCATCAGTTTGATGACTATATTACCAATCCGAAAGCCAATGGCTATCGTTCCCTGCATACTGCAGTGATTGCCGAGAACAAGTCACTTGAAGTGCAAATTCGTACCCATAGCATGCATGAAGAAGCAGAGCTGGGAGTATGTTCACACTTTAATTATAAAGAAGGCGCGAAAACTACAGATCGCTCTTTTAACCATCGTCTGCATTCCTTACGTGCGGTACTTGAGCATTATCAAGAACGCAATGAAAGCAGTGCACATAAAGAATCTGAAGATGAAATCGAGAATTTTGAGCATATTCAAGATTTTGAAGGCTTCGAAAAGATCTATGTGTTTAGCCGTGATGGTGATATCAAAGAGCTACCACGTGATTCAAGCGTGCTAGACTTTGCGTATCATGTGCATACCGAAGTCGGGAACAAGTGCTATGCTGCACGGGTGAATCAGCGCTATGTGCCGCTGACCTATACCCTGAAAACCGGTGAACAGGTCGAGATTCTGACCAAAAAAGACCGGGAACCGAACAGGGACTGGCTGGTTAATTCGCTGGGTTATATCAAGACAGCCCGGGCACGAGACAAGTTGCGTCACTGGTTCCGTCAGCAGGATCGTAGCAAGAACCTGGAAGTCGGCCGTGAAGTACTGAACAAAGAATTGTCACGTCTGGCAATTCACCCGAAATCGATTGATCTGAGTGATTATTGCAACCACTTCAATGTTAAAACCGGTGATGATATTCTGGTCAATCTGGTCAATGGTGATATCAGCCTGCATGCCCTGATTAATCAGGTGAATCGTCACATGCATCTGGATCAGGACGAACCTGAACTGGTGCTAAAACCTGCCCTGAACCCGCGTGCCAGTCATACACTGTCAGCGCACGGGATTCTGATCGATGGTTTGGATAACGTGGAACTACATGTCGCGCAATGTTGCCAACCGGTGCATGGTGAATCGATTGCTGGCTATATCACTCTGAATCGTGGTGTGAGCATTCATAAAGTCGCTTGTCCGGACTATGTGCGCATGATTACCCAAGAGCCTGAACGTGCGGTAGAAGCCGACTGGGAAATGCAGCCGACTCGTGGTCAAAGTGTGCAGATTGTGGTGGAAGCTTATGATCGACGCGGTTTGCTCAAAGATCTGACGCAAGTAATTTTCTCGGATCAGATCAATATCCGTCAGGTGAATACCATTTCGGAAGCGGATGGTATTGCCAATATGAAGCTGTTGATTGAAGTCAAAGGTCTGGCACAACTTTCCAAGCTTTTGGCTCGTCTAGAGCAGCAGCCGGGAATTATCAGCGCACGCCGTCTGGTACAGGGTACTTAATTTCCCTTATGTAAGTTTAAAAAGCCTGCAATTCAATTGCGGGCTTTTTTATTGTAAGGTATTTGAATCACATGCATAAAAAATAGACCAGCAAACCAAGATGAGCGCCACCGAAATATTTGAACGTAGACGAAATAATCTGGCCAAGGTGATTGATCTGCTGATCGAGACACAGCAATTTAAAACCGGCAAAGAGATCTGTGAGCATTTCGGCTTGTCTGCATCGTATATCGCTCAATTGCTGAATAGCAAACGCCAGATCGGCGAGAAAGCAGCAAGGGAGCTGGAACAACAACTGGGTCTAGATGTGCTCATTCTAGATCAGTCGGCTGAGCCAAAAGTTGAATTAGCTCCAATTCCAGAGCAAGGCGTATTATTTCAGATGCAGGTGGTGCAACAGCAGGCATTTGCACTTATTCCTATAGATTCTGCATTTTCATTCAATCAGGATATTTTTCATCTGCAAGCACAGCATTATGCAATTCAGGTAGCAGGGCCGTATTATTTTCCCAGCTTAAAACCGGGCTGGTGGCTGATCTGTGACAAACAGGTCGAGTTATCCACTGCAGGCATACTCTGTGTGTATCTGGTTAATGGCCTGCAGCTCATTTTGCAGTTGGTGAGCGAAGCTCAAGATCATTATGAATTCCAAAGCCTGGATGAACATCGACAGGTGATTTTCCAAAAAACCGATATTGAGAAAATCCATCCAGTCATTGCGATTATTCCCACTGCCATATATTCAAACGGCAGAAATAATTCAGCCCATCATAAGACGGGCTGAACGATGAACATGAAACAGAACAGATTATGGAATCTGGTTCTCGTCTTCAAATTCTGGCTTCACCTGAACAATAAAGTCCTGACGGTTCAGACCACGCCACAAGGCAAAGGCCGTACCGATATAGATGGACGAATAGGTCCCGACAAAGACACCAACAAACATCGCGATCGAGAACCATTTCAGACCATCGCCGCCCATCAGCATCATGGCAAGCACCACCAGCAATAAGGTCATAGAGGTATGAATGGTACGACGCAGCGTTTCAGTCAGGGCAATGTTAATGATTTCGACCGGTTCTGCACCACGAATCTTACGGAAGTTCTCACGGATACGGTCAGAGACCACGATATTATCGTTCAGTGAGAAACCGATGATTGCAAGGAGTGCTGCAAGTACAGTCAGGTCAAATGGCCACTGCATCATCGCAAAAATCCCGAGGGTAACGACGATATCATGGAACAGTGACAATACTGCACCCATAGCCAGCTTGACCTCAAAGCGGATGGTGACATAGACCAGCATCAGCAGGAGCGCAAGTGCCACAGCACCGCCAGAACGGACATAGAGCTCATTACCGACCTGTCCACCGACGACATCAACCTTCGGTACTTCTGCCGCATTATTTGGCAGTTGAACTGCGGCTGTAACAGCTTTGGTCAGGTCTTCAGCTTCGATATCTTCCTGAACCGGCATACGCACCATCAGGTCACGTTCAGAACCTAAAGTCTGAACCACAGCATCATTAAAGCCTGCCTGGTTCAATGCCTTGGAGACATCTTCAGGTTTGACCGGATTGGTATAGTTTAATTCGGCTGCCACACCACCGGTAAAGTCTAAACCGAGGTTCAGGCCTTTGGTGGCAATAAAGAAGATACTCGCAACGGTTAAGAGGATTGAAAACAATGCCGCAGGCATCGCAATCTTCATAAACGGAATAATGCGTTCGTCTTCCGGGCGACCGTACTGTTTTTGATTCAGTTGAGTATTTTCAGTCATCAGTGATCTCCTTAAATGCTCAACTTTTTCAAGTTACGTTTTTTGCCATAAATGAGCTGTACCACGGCACGCGTTACTGTAATGGCAGTAAACATCGAGCAGACAATACCAATCATCAGGGTTACGGCAAAGCCTTTGATCGGACCTGTACCAATCGCGAACAGAATGAACGCCACCAGGAATGTGGTCAAGTTCGAGTCGAAAATGGTGTTATAGGCACGATCATAACCGGCCACAATCGCCTGTTTTGGCGAAGCTCCCCATTTCATTTCTTCCCGTATTCGTTCACAGATCAGTACGTTGGCATCGACCGCCATACCGATGGTAATGACGATACCGGCAATACCCGGAAGGGTAAGGGAAGCGCCAATCCAAGACATGACTGTCAGAATCATCGCCAGGTTAAAGACCAAGGCAAAGTTGGCAATCACACCAAACAGACGGAAGAATACCACCATCCAGATGGCGACCAGAAGGAAACCGATCTGAGTTGAAAGTACACCTTTATCGATGTTTTCTTGACCCAGACTTGGACCAATTACACGTTCTTCAACAAAATACATTGGCGCAGCCAACGCACCTGCACGCAGCATCAAGGCAAGTTCAGCAGCTTCTTGCGGCGAGTCCAGGCCAGTAATACGGAACTGAGAACCCAGTACTGCCTGAATGGTTGCAGCGTTAATGACTACAGATTCAGTATACGGGGTACGAACTTCAGTCTGAGTGCCGGTCGCAGGGTCTTCCACATAATTAATGCGCTGCTTGTTCTCGATGAACAAGACGGCCATACGTTTGCCGACCGCATTACGGGTGGCATCCGACATCAGTTTGCCGCCTGCGCTGTCCAAGGTAATGTTAACTTCAGCACCGCCTGTGTCTTGGCTAAAGCCACTTGATGCATTCTGAACACGTTCACCGGTTAAGATACGGTTACGGTTCAACAGGAGCTGACGACCACTGTCCAGTGATTCATAAGCAAATACTTCTGTGCCCGGTGGTAATGCACCCGTTGCCTGACCGGTATATGGATCGATATATTGATCATTCAGGTCAGACACCAGACGGAACTCGAGGTTCGCGGTACGACCCAAGACACGTTTCGCTTCAGCGGTATCCTGTACACCAGGAAGCTCAACCACAATACGGTTGCTACCCTGGGTTTGCACCAGTGCTTCTGCTACACCTAACTCGTTAATACGGTTACGTAAAGTGGTCAAGTTCTGGTTGACTGCATAAGATTCAATTTCTTGCTTACGCACATCGGTATAGTTCAAACGTAAAGTCGAACCCGTCTCGGTCGCAACAGCCTGCTGGGTAAACTCATTGCCATTACGGCGCAAGAAGTCCATCGTTGCAGAACGATCATCATTGTTGGCAAACTGCATCACAATGGTGTTGTTGCTTAAATTCAGGCTATTAAATTTCAGGTTGTTATCACGCAACTGACGACGTAGATCCGTCGCAGAGGTTTCCATGCGCTGGGAAATGGCCTTGTCCATATCCACTTCAAGCAAGAAGTGAACACCACCACGTAAATCCAGGCCGAGCTTCATTGGTTTGGCACCAATTTTTTGCAGCCATTCTGGGGTGGTCGGGGCAAGGTTCAATGCAACCACGTAATCATCACCTAAACCACGACGTAAAGCCTCTTTAGCTTTAAGCTGCGATTCACTTGAATCTACACGTAATAAAGCTGCATTGTTGCCAAAGCTATTGTCATGGGTGGCAATATTTTCAGTTTTTAAAATTTGCTCTGCTTTTTGTACGATGCTTGCATCAATTTGAGTACCGGCTTTGGCACCCGAAATCTGTACAGCAGGTTCATCTGGATACAAACTTGGCAGGGCATATAAGGTACTGATCACCAGGACAACCAGGATCAGTACATATTTCCATGCTGGGTAACGCATTCGTTTTCTTCTTAAAATGAAAAAGTCGTGCGAGGGCACGACTATTTTTGATTAAAGGTTATTTAAAGTG
Source organism: Acinetobacter lwoffii (assembly GCF_024129595.1). GTDB lineage: Bacteria > Pseudomonadota > Gammaproteobacteria > Pseudomonadales > Moraxellaceae > Acinetobacter > Acinetobacter lwoffii_O. The sequence continues at coordinate 19,645 of NZ_JAMXXS010000016.1, forward strand.
CCTTCAGGGAGGACTGAAATCACACTTGCACGTTGAACTTTGACTTCTACACCACGGCTCAATTCAACCACTGCGAAGTCACCTTCAATCTTGGTGATTTTGCCCATTAATCCGCCTGCAAATACCACTTCACTGCCAACGCCAAGGCTGTCGACCAAAGCACGGTGTTCTTTGGCACGTTTAGATTGAGGACGCCAGATCAAGAAATAGAAGATTGCAATAAAAACAGCAATCATCAAAAGGTTCGCCATCATGCTTGGTTGTTGTGCAGCTTCACCTGCAGCGTGAGCAGTCGAAATAAAAAGGCTCATTACATTTTCCTAAAATAAAAAACTGGTGATCAACTCGATAATAAATTGACATATTCTTGCAATTTACATTGTCTTTTTCCTCAGCGCAAATACTGATGGATTAATCTTGCGGACAAGGTGGCACTTCCAGGCCACGGCGGGCATAAAAGTCATGAACAAATTCGTCAAATGTACCGTTGTCTAATGCATCACGCATCGCTTCAGTCAAACGCAGGTAATAGCGCAGATTATGAATCGTACCGAGCATAGAGCCGAGCATTTCTCCACATTTCTCAAGATGGAATAAATAGGCACGGGTAAAGTTCTGGCAGGTATAGCAGTCGCAATGCGGATCGAGTGGACTCTGGTCATGACGATATTTACTATTACGGATCCGTACCAAGCCGTCTGTCACAAAATAGTGACCGTTACGTGCATTTCGGGTTGGCATCACGCAGTCAAACATATCGACACCACGACGCACCGCTTCTACAATATCTTCAGGCTTGCCGACACCCATCAAATAACGCGGTTTGTCTGCAGGCATTTTTTCTGGAAGATAATCCAGGACCTTGATCATTTCCTCTTTTGGTTCGCCCACGGACAGACCGCCAATCGCATAACCATCAAAGTCGATTTCTAGCAGGCCTTTTAAAGATTCATCACGTAAATCTTCATACATGCCGCCTTGAATAATACCGAATAGCGCATTGCGGTTTTTCAGCACGTCATGATGCTGGGTTTTACAGCGTTTGGCCCAGCGCAAAGACAGTTGCAAAGATTTTTGCGCTTCTTCATGCGTCGCAGGGTACGGGGTACATTCATCAAAAATCATCACAATGTCAGAGTTCAGCGTGTGCTGAATATCCATTGAAATTTCAGGAGATAAAAATACTTTTGAGCCATCAATCGGCGAGCGGAAGGTTACACCTTCTTCTTTGATTTTACGCATTGCGCCCAGACTGAAGACTTGGAAGCCGCCTGAATCGGTCAAAATGGGACTATTCCATTTCATAAAGCCGTGCAGGCCGCCATGTTCACGAATTACATCCAGTCCTGGACGTAAATACAAATGGAAGGTATTGCCCAGAATGACTTGAGATTTGATCTCTTTAATGTCGCGTGGCAACAGGCCCTTGACCGTACCATACGTACCCACAGGCATGAACATCGGGGTTTCCACCACACCGTGTTCAAGCGTTAAACGACCACGACGGGCACGGCCCGACTGACCTAATTTTTCAAACTTCATAGGAGTTCCACATCAAGGCGAAAAAACAGTTCGCTGATTGTTATAGCTAAAGGGCGCTATTTTCCTTGATTCTTACGCTAAACGCCAGCATTGTAGAGCATTCGCTCTGTAATTTTATTTATCGCTGAAGCTAGGGAACATCTGGGGAAATTGGCGGATGTGTAGAAAACTGCTGCAAGCGCTGCTGAATATCTTCCCGGCTCAGGGCGCAGCTGCCATCCGGCTCAGAGGCCATTGCGGCGATATGCTGGATCAGTTTCTGGATATACATATTGCTATCGACAAAATAGGATTCCAAAGTCAGCAAATAGGCATCTTGCGCCACTTGTAGATAGTCATAAGGCTCCATCACCAGCATCTGCTCCAGATCAATCAGAATATCTTTGTCGTTTTGCGAGAGTTTCAAGCGTTTCTGTATGGCAGGTAAATGAGTAGTTTGTCTGGATGCCAGAAATTCCTGTAAATGAATATGCTCAGGATTAAGTGTCTGTGCAGATTGGCATTCAAATGCGACTTGGGGCGGCAGGCTCATGAAAAACAGGATGCGATCCAGATCCAGACCATAGGCCTCAGAAAGACGATGTTTGGCCTGTTTAAAACTATCCAGCAATAAATCCAGATGCGTCGCGTGCAGCTGTTTTTGCTGTGTCAATACCGGATGGCCAAAGCTGTGCTAGGTTTTAAAATAATCGGCCAGCAAGGTTTTAAAGGGGGTGAGTCCTGAGTCGGGCGAAGTGTGGGCCCGATAACGCCATTTCTGGACATTCCAGCGATCCTGTTCCGCTAGATATTGCTGAGGATCTTCAGGATCTTTAAAAATACTGCGTTCAGTCGAGATGGCCAGATCATCCAGCAGTAAAAATTCGTCAAAGACCAGACTACAGGCATAGATTTGATCATCCTGATAATGGTCGTATAACCGATAAAATTCCTCGACCAGCGTCTGTTGCAAGTGCTCTAAATAATCCAGCATAATTTTTATTCTTTATATTATAAGTTTTAGATAGGTACAGCCGCATCCTTGGCTATTTTTATAATAAGTTAATGCGCCAAGGATGCAAAATTTTATCAGATCTTGCTGTTCACTCAGTGAAAGTTCGGACGGTAATCAAAATTCTGTGTCACGCTTTGATCACGGAATGGACGTACCACTTTTTTTCTGAGTAACATATTATTAATGATGTTGTGCGGAAAAATCTGGATCTGGTTGTTAAACAGCTCGACATTGCGATTATAAATGGTAATCGCCGCACCGACATTTTCATTCTGTTCTTCAATTTCAGCCATTATTTTCAGATAGATGTCATTGGCTTTCAGTTCCGGATAATTTTCAATCACGACATTCAGGCTATGCATTAACTGTTTGTTCAGACTTTCAATGCGTTGTAATTGTCCAATATCGGCATCCTTGATATTCAGGTTTATGATGTTCTGACGCAGTTCGGTGACTTTTTCTAGCGTGCCTTTTTCAAAACTCGAGTATTGCTCGACTAGCGGTTGCAGCCCGTCCAGAATTTTCAGTTTTTGCCGTTCATAACTGGCGACATCCGACCAGGCGCGAATCGTGGCGTTGTGATGACGGACAATACTGTTGCGGATCATGATAATCGCGACAATCAGTGCCACAATGACCAAACATAAAATCAAAAATCCCATCCGAGATCTCCCCAAGCTATATCTATATTTAAAAAATGATGCGAAAAATTTATTTTAAAAACTGCAGCAGATCATGTTGTAAATTTTCGAGCTGTTTTAATTTAAACGTTCTCAGATGACCGCGCAATGTGGAAATATCGCTAATATTCTGCTGCTTGCTCGATACCTGAAATAAATCATGTGGCCCCAGATAGCACAGCATCTTGTTTTCTGGGTGAAACAGTAAATCACCCTGACGCTGTTCAAAAAAATCGGCCAGTCGCAGCACAAAACCTGGACTGAGTAATTTGGCAGTTTGCATCGGATCACTGCCATAAAAGTTTAATCTCTGGTTAGTGCGAATATCGCTGCTGTGCCAGGGATGGCTATAAGGATAATAAAATTTCTTTCTGGAAGTCGTAACGGCCAGTCCCTGAATCTGGATATCAAACACAAATACGCCCCACAGGTCTTTATGGACCTGCATCAGTTTGACTGGCTGACCTTCCTTATTTCGGGCCTGTACTTCATCAATATAGTGGTATTGGAACAGTAGCACCTGATGTTGCTGGCCATTTTCATCTTCCCAGACCGTGCTGGCATAACGCTGAATCTCATTACTCAACGAACCTTGATTGAATACTGGAAATAATTGTTTTAAATGCCGGATAAAGTGCAGGGGATTGAGTGGCATGGAAATATGCAGTGGCTGTTTTTGAAAGGCAAGCTGATATTTTTTGGCCAGTGCCTGTTCTTCCAGAAAAGCAATGACTTCCTCTAAGGGCTGCTGCTGTTCATAGCAAATATAGGCCCAGAAGATACAGAGACAGCCGAGAAAAACACTGCCCTGAATCCAGATATTTCCCGGCGCAATAAAAATGCTGCCAATCAGAAAAAGCCCAATTCCGGCAAGCGCAAGCGGCAGGTTATTTTCAAACTTGAGCGTAATCGGGCCATTCCAGGGATGCAGCCCGTCGAGCAGTTCTTGATGAGTTTTGGCCTGTTGACCCAATTCCCAAAGCCGGGCGATATTCTGAAATACCACTGCATTTTTCTTGCGACGAATATGAATGGATTGTTGTACAGACTCGATCGGCATGGGCAATGGTTCTCGCTTATTTCGCCTGATCAATCAGCATGGCATCGCCATAACTGAAGAAGCGATACTTGCTGTCTACTGCATGTTTATACGCATTCAGAATGTTGTCACGATTGGACAAGGCAGACACCAGCATTAACAGGGTCGATTCTGGTAAATGGAAGTTGGTGATCAAACGATCGACCACTTTAAACTGATAACCCGGATAGATGAAAATCTGGGTATCACCTGTCCAGGCTGCCAGTTCACCGTTATGTGCTTGTGCTGCACTTTCGACTGCACGGGTGGCAGTCGTGCCTACAGAAATGACTTTATTACCGCGGGCTTTAGTCTGACGAATCATCTCGACCGCAGTTTCAGGGACGTCGCACCATTCGCTGTGCATGATGTGATTTTGAATATCATCGGTACGCACTGGCAGGAAAGTACCTGCACCAACATGTAGGGTCACAAAAGTTTTTTGAATCCCTTTGGCTTCCAATTTTGCCAACAGATCGGCATCAAAATGCAGGCTGGCAGTAGGTGCTGCAACGCTGGCCAGTTTGGTTGGGTCATTAAATACAGTTTGATAACGTTCAGTATCGATCTCTTCCGCTTCACGGTTGAAATAAGGCGGAATCGGCAAGGCGCCGTATTGATCCAGCACATCGAGAATCGGTTGTGAAAATTTTACAATAAACAGATTTTCATGACGGCCTTGTACGATCACTTTCACTGCATCCGGGCCAATAAAAAGCTCTGCACCGGCTTTCGGAGTATTACTGGCCTTGATATGGCAATAGGCAATAAAGCGATCTTGCATACGCTCAACCAGCACTTCTACCGCACCGCCTGAAGCACGTTTACCTTTTAAACGGGCCTTCATGACTTTGGTGTCATTCAATATCAACAAGTCGCCGTCTTCAAGTAAATCCAGAATGTCAGTAAATTGATGGTCATGATATTGACCTTGGGTATCGAGGTGCAGCAGGCGAGAGGCACTGCGGGTTTCCAGTGGATAGCGAGCAATCAGCTCATCGGGGAGATCAAAATTAAAATCAGAAAGTTGCATGATGATTTACGCTAAAAAAACTGCGGCTAGTATAAACTTTTTTCTTTTTTATAGCGGGAATTGCTCGATTTTAAAACGAAAAAATGCCATTTGTTTTAAAAATAAACAAATGTAAATATTCTGCGTTGACAGTGCCGAGAAATCGCGTATTATACCTTTCATCCACTCCCGAGGTGGTGAAATTGGTAGACGCGGCGGACTCAAAATCCGCTGTCAGAGATGACGTGTCGGTTCGAGTCCGACCCTCGGGACCAAAATTCTAGAAAACCCCAAGCACATTCAGTCTTGGGGTTTTTTATTGCCTATATAAATCAAATAGTTGGATGAATTTGTATTAAGAATTAATTAACTCTATTTTAAGAAATACTACTAAATAACCCCTCTTGCAGCTAAGAATAAACATCCAGAATGCTGTTTTGGATGTTTAAATTTCGATGGCTAAAGTAGTAAAACCTTTAACTGTTACTCAAATTGAATACGCCCTACCTAGAGATAAAGACTTCAGTCTTTGTGATGGTGATGGGCTGTACTTGCGAATCAGAAGCTCAGGTAAAAAGACTTGGGTCTTCCAGTATAAGAATCAGTTTGGGAAGCGTATTGTCCTTACTATAGGTAATTACCCAGAGTGTAAATTAGCTTATGCAAGAGAGAAGAAGAGAGAATACTTAACCTTAATTGCTGAGGGTGTGGATCCTAAGGAGTACCTTGAATCCTTGAGTGCTAAAAGCTCAGTAGATTACTCACTTGAATCAATTACTCGAGCTTGGCTAGACCGTTATGCTGACAAGAAACCATTAGATCAGGAAACCAAAAGAAAAAGATTAAGGAAATTTGAGAATCATCTCTTTCCTCGCATCGGCCATTTTCAAATAGCAGATATACGTCCTAAAGACCTGCGTCTAGCCTTGAATCAAATTTATGATCATAGTGCTGATAATGCTCAGCGCATCCGAGCTGATCTTGTACTCATTTTCAGTTATGCCGTTCAGTATGGCTATATAGAAGTAAATCATGCTCGTGAAATGGAAAGCTTGGATCTTTCAGTTCCAAAGAATCATAGGCCAGCTCTAGCACTTGAGCGTCTTCCAGAGCTTATTCATCGTATCAAAGCTGATACAGGTTGCCAGATGACTAAGCTTTGTTTGGAGCTTGGTCTACATACATTCATCCGATCTTCAGAACTACGCTTCGCGAGATGGAATGAAATTGATTTAGAAAGAAAGCAGTGGGTATTGCCTGGGAAAAGAAACCAAATACATGGAATTAAGCATTCTGATCGTGGAGCTAAAATGAGAGAGCCTCATATTATTCCTTTATCAGACTATGTTGTTGGTTTACTTGAGCAAGTGAGGCTATTAAGCAGTACAGAGCTGGTCTTTCCAAGCTCATATAGTGGAACATCATTTCTTAGTGAAAACACGTTCAATGAAGCCTTAAGGCGAATGGGGTATGACACACAGAAAGAACTCTGTTTTCATGGTTTTAGGGCTATGGCTCGTTCAGCGCTGGGGGAGTGTGGTCTTTTTCAAAGAGATGCCATCGAGAAACAGATGAGCCACCAAGAGCGTAGTAATGTAGTTGGGGCTTATACTCATGTTGCAGAGTATCTTTATGAACGAAAGAAAATGATGAAATGGTGGAGTCAGTACATATTGGATATTGAAAGCAAAGGCTATGTTCCCCCTTACCAGTATACAAACCATGACAATCTAATTCAGTTTAGTCGAGAGATTGCTTGAATGAAAAAGCCCCCGTCCTTGGGGGCTTTTTTTTTTAGATGAATTCGTTTTTAAATTGCCTTATGTCTATATCGTTAAGATAGCCAATACGAAGGTAATTACCTAAAGCTTTAGAGTAAATCTCTTGCTTTGTAAGACTTGTGTATTCGCAGATTACCTCTAATTTGCGATGCATCTTTGGTTCAACATAAAACGTGGATTTTGCATCCTCGTTGCGAAAAGGTCCAATAGAACTAGCCTTATCCACGCAATTAGCTATGGTATTAAGTATAACTATGTCTTCAGATGTGGGTTGCATTTAGGATCTCCTTATCCATTAAAAGATATGTGTATTTTAAGGGGTATAGAGGAATAGTACCAAATTTCATATAAGTACTTGAGTACGTACGTATTCAAATGGATAAGTGAGTAAGTTGTTAATTAAGTATTTGATTTTTATTATAAATTAATTTGACATGATCTATTCATTGAGTGTAATTTCGAGTCCATTCAAAACGAGTGGGGCTTAATATGTCACAGCAAACTGTTCTTCAAATTATCAAAGAATTGCTTGAAGAGGGGATGAGAACAGACCCCCAAAAGACAATTCAGCTACTGCTGCAACTTCTCAAGGATTTAGCCATTACTGAACCACAGCAAGATGAACACGACTTATCGGTTTTTGAAAAATACCGTCATGCTCTATATCAGATTGTTAAAGAGTTAGAGCATATTAAATCATTTATTGCATCAAATGGGCTAGGTGGTGTTACCACTAAAGAACTTTACGATTATTTAAGCCTAAGTAGCGAGCTTAGTTCTGCCCTTATAAGGGAACGGTTAGAGATGTTGATTTTTAATAAGAGCATTAAACAAGGAAAGAAGAGAATGGGTGCGTATGTAAGTAATGTCTATTACATCATTTGAGAGTAGTGGGCACCTCCGGTGCCTAGAACGGTTTGTACTTAAAGAAAATAGCTTTAGTGTGAACCTTCCTTTGTAAAAACCAGCAAGTCTTACTGATCAACTGATATAGCCCTGAATAGGATCTGCAGAATTTTTGGGAGAATATGATGTAGATGCAGTTGATTGGTAAGACGTGTTTAATGAATAGTAATATGATGAATGGAGCTGAGAGCCAACCAACTTGAACCCAAGGTCTAATGTATAGGAAAGGTGTCACTTTCGATGTCCCAGACACGCCCGACAGGGGCAGTGTCGCAAGGACAAAAGGAAGTGACACTACCCATTAAGATTTGAATAAGTTAGCCCTGTGCCAAGCTAAGTAAGGTAGGTGCTTAACATCAACTTTTCGTAAACGAAGAGTTGCATCCAAATGTAATAGCTCTAGATCAGTTTTACTCAGTGCTGAGCTCAATAGGATCAAGCCATCATCTTTGAAGCTGATCAAACCATTGTCAAAAGCTCGGTCTAGTGTAGGTGTAAGAAGTAAACCATTGAATGGATCAAGACGAGCCTCTTTATCCTTGCTCCATGGGATAATATGTGAAGAAATGAGAAATGCCTTTCTTGTACAACCAGTTACTGCACAACCATTCCAATAATCTAGTAAGGCTTTCCTGTAAGCTCCTTGTCCAATTCTAGCTTTGATGATTGCGTCCTTTTCTGTAGGTGGTGTTGACTCATCAAAGGAGTCATCTACATCTTCAGGGCTCACCTTGGCCATTGGGTCAGCTTTAACAATCGGGGCAAGATGCTCTAAAAATTTTTGAAGTGCATTGGTGTTTGCAAATCCAAAATCCAAACCAAATTTAGTTGGAGTGGGGTTTTTTGATGAGCTATTAGGATTTATCTTCGTGTTAAATTCCTTCATATTCGAGTTGTAATACTCTTTACCAGTGTCGACGTGTACTCCATCAATTTTCAGTAATTTAGGTCTGATAGCATCATATGTGTCATGTATCACCAACGGGAAATTGTTGGTTGCTTTTACATAGATTGGATGATGTAAGTGTGGCTTTTTGAATCCAATGACTTTGTAGTTATTGGGGTCTTTGGGGGGGATTTTAGTAAAACCAGAACGTAATAGATGATCTTGAATTTGATGGTTTGATAAAGATTGCATTTTCAATGCTTAGCCTTGTGAAATTGATGACCTACTATAATTAGGCAAAAGAAAAGCGGGGAAATGTCAATAACCCCGCTTTCCTCCACTTGGCACTGTTTTCCAAGAGATCACTTGCGGTAAAACTCTTGGCTCGAAACAAACAATCGCACCAACTGAAAAGGTCTAATAAATGTAATTTGTGGGAATAGGAAGTGCAATAGATAGGCTAAGCAATTGATCTTTGATTGATCAGTTGAGCTAGACTGCATCCATTTTTTTTAACTAATGATAAAGGAGGCGAGTCCTTAAATACTCAGGTTACTTAATAAAGCCCTTCCTAGGATTCCTAGTTACAAGTAACTGTATTGCCGATATTGATGCAGGTACCAATATTTCCATCTTGGTCACGAGTAACAGAGGAGTTAGGACTTATGCGAGTGGAGCTGTACCCACGATTGTCATATCCAGTACCGTATGTGGTATTGCCACTTCTTCTATAGCTTTCGCCTAAATTGTTAGGGCTTGTACCGTATGTGTAGTTACCATTACTACGATAGCTTGAACCATCACTACCATAAGTATTGTTGCCAATGTTGTTATAGCTCGTGCTACGGTATCTATCTGATGAATTAGAATTAGATCCATAAATAGATGAATCAGATACATATGTTGATGAATCAAGACTGCTACCTGGATAAGCAACTGCTACAGTTGAAATACTAGCAAGCAATGTTAAAGCCAAAAATTTCATAAATTTACCCCTCTATAATAAGTATTTCATAATATGCTAAATACTCGCTAATACTAGCTGTCATTGGGCTATACCCGAATGAGAAACAGCGAAACGGTAAATAGCTACTATCATTAGACTTAAAACCATAATCAAATGACAGTATTATCATAGTACTTGATAATCTAAGTACAAATGACAAAACATGAATACACGAATCTATTTTCGAGCCTCTACCAAAGATCAAGATGCACAAAGGGCATTGGCTGAACTGAATACTCTCAACGACTCGTTAGAATTGGGGAAACCAATCATCTATGTTGAGCATTACACTGGTACCAAGCTCGAACGACCAGAGTTGAATAAGTTGCTGCAGGAAGCAAACCAAGCAAAGCACAAGCGAATTCAAGAGCTATTAGCTGCTGGGAACATGACTAAAGATGAGATTGCCAAAGCTGTAGGCTGTGGAGTTGCAACAGTATATAGGGTATCAAAGCACTAGAATTGTGTAGGAATAGTTGAGTTATCAGCGAGACACAACACGAAAAAGCCTAACAGGAAGTTAGGCCCTTTCATTTTTTATGCGGTGCTTTTTTTAGCTTAAATCAGGTATGAAGATTTTTCTTAAAGGAATTAACGCCCGGTATTGTGGGCTAAAGCTATCATAGTACTTGTAAATTAAGCTAATCAGCTCCTTTCCATCAATTAACCTTAATCTAGACTTGTTATTTGCCTTGTTCCTTGCTTGAATCGTGTAGCTACCTAAATTTACGAATAGAGCATATTCATCATCACCCAAGGTTCCAAGAAGCTGATTGATTTCGGGTAAACCATTAGAAGATAGTGTTTTCTTACACTGAACTTTTATGATTGGTGGTTCAAATCCAAGTACATCCTTATGAGCAATAATATCGACCCCACCATCCCCCGATCTCTGCGTAATTCTTGCAACATAACCCATGCACTCAAGTAAATGAGCTATAAACTCTTCAAATTGATAGCCATTCAGGTTTTGATGTAATCGTCCAATAATAAAGTCTTCAGTAGAAGTTTTAGCACTTTCATTAATTGCCTTGGTCGTTAATTCATTATCATCCAAAGTTTCATTTAATTCATCTTCTTGATCCGGTGAAAGTGGAAAGTCTTCTGGGGTAACATCAATTAATCCGAGTGGGCCTAAGATTTCATTTGCAGTATGTTGTTTGATTAAGAAGATTGTAATAAATGCGCCAAGCTCATTTAATGTCGATTGAGAGAGTGTGTTTCTAGGAATACCGTTAGGCGTTATCCAATTGATTTTTCGTCTGCTTTTATACTCATCATCTTCCAGAGGCTCTTCGTAAAAATAGTCACTTGAAACAGCACCAACATAAATCATGCGGTCTGTTTTGGAAGGGTAAATTACATAATCACCAATTTTCATTTCATTAATGAATCTAAACAGAGGACTAGATTGACTTCGAATAGATGCTTCTGATGATTTCGGTTGAGCTACTTTCAATGCTAATTTAAGGCTGTCTCTATCAGTAAATTTTGAGAGATTTCCTAACTCAGACCAGCCTATTCCAATAAAACCATGTTCAATAGGTGTTAAGCCTACTGAACGATCCATGTGAATTCCCCATACATTTTTTGTCATTTACAATCTCTTTAGCTTATTGGGATGTACCTAATAATTGATATGTATCAGTAGGCTGAACTCATTCTATAGTAAGGAAGAGGTAGCCAATTCATCAATTAAGGAAATTTCTTGTCCTTTAACAATTGTATGAAATTACAAATAGCACGTTTAAGAGTACGATTAAAAGTGCTATTGTTTGTATGTAACTTATTATAATTACCTAAAAGCCATACGCTTAATTCTATAGAGGCTTAACTATGACTCAATTAATCCATGCACGAATGACTGCAAGTATTACTGAACTCAAAAAGAGTCCGATGGATACAGTGTTGGCAGGCAAAGGTGAACCTGTTGCAATCCTCAATCGTAATACACCAGCGTTTTACTGTGTTCCGGCTGATCTGTATGAAACGATGATGGAACAACTAGAAGACCTAGAACTGAATAAGATTGCAGATACTCGTGCGAATCAAAAACGCATTCGAGTAAATATTGATGACCTATAAGTTAGACTTTTTAGAAGAAGCATTAGCAGAATGGAATAAGCTTAATCCAAGTATTAAGCAGCCATTAAAGAAGAAGTTGATCAAGGTTTTGGAGAATCCTCGCATTCCCAAAAACAAGCTGTCAGGACATCCTAATCGCTACAAGATCAAACTTCGCAGCATTGGTTATCGTTTGGTTTATGAAGTCATTGATGATGAGGTAGTTGTCATCGTGATTGCTGTAGGCAGACGTGAAAACAATGCCGTCTATGATGATGCCAACTCTCGTCATTCATAAATGATGTAATGCCTATAAGCAGATAGTGTCTATGAAAACACTCATGTTTATGGGCATTTTTTATGTAGATAATCTTTGATTAAGTAGTTGCAAATTACAACCATTTTGCAGTCAATAGAAAACTATTGTGAAACCAAAACGAAATCAATTTATAGGCAGGAAAATTACTTTACACAAAGCAGTTGATCCCACTTAAAGTAGTTCTGTGTTAGCCGATCTCGTGACATATTCCATGTTCTGTTCGGCATTAAACTCGCGCCTAAGGCAATCTTGGTTTTGCCATACTTAAGATGAATCGCTTCAAGGGAATCCATTAAAGCATCACTGATCTCGATATGCTTCATGTCGGTAAACATGTCATACACATGGCTTGCCTTTGGTTCGAGACACGTCAGAATCACGCCACATTTCTTGAAAGCTATATCCTTTGCATACAGGCCATCAATCATCGCTGTAGCGAGTTTAGAGAGCACCAACAGGTTGTCGGTAGGTTCTGGTAAAGCCAAGGATAAAGACTTGTTGTAGAAGGGCTTAGAGCTATCAAATGGGTTTGATTGTACGAAACCAATCAGGCAACCACACAACAGATTATCATCTCTCAGTCTGCTAACCGCATCCATGACATACAATGACATGGCTTCTTTAAGATCATCAATGTGGTAGATGCGTTGACCAAAAGAACGACTCGCAATGATCTGCTTCTTTGCAGGTGGCGTATGTTCCAGTTCAATGCACGCAAGTCCATGGAGTTCCAATAGGGTTCTGTGCATCACTACTGAGAACTGGTCCCTGATCATCAGAGGGGAAGCCAAGACAAAATCCATAACTGAATGAATCCCCAGGCTGTTGAGCTTCTTTGAATGCTTTCGGCCTATGCCCCAGATTTCACCAACATCTATGGCTTGATGCAGAGTTTCAGCAGAGCATGGATCCATTGAAACCAAGTTGCAAACACCATTGAAGTAAGCGTTCTTCTTGGCAATATGGTTCGCTAGTTTCGCTTCAGTCTTTGAACGTCCAATGCCAATACATACAGGTAAACCAAGCCAAGAAAACACACGCTGACGAATCTGATGGGCATATTCAGTCAAGTCGTAATTCCCTGCATGAGCTGTCAGATCGAGAAAGCACTCATCAATTGAGTAAATCTCCTGCTCTTTGGGAGATACGAAATTGGACAGGATTTTCATGAATCTGCGAGACATCTCTGCATACAGTGCATAGTTGCTCGATAGCACCTGCACCTGATGCTGCTCTACGATGTCCTTGATCTGAAAGAGAGGAACACCCATCTTGATGCCCAAGTCCTTGGCTTCCTGGGAACGTGCTACAGCACAGCCATCATTGTTGGATAGCACAATGACAGGCTTATTGTTCAAGCTTGGGTTAAAGATGCGTTCACAACTGACATAGCGGTTATTGATGTCTACTAAAGCGTAGATCTTGTTTTTACATTCCATGTTAAGAAACCAAGAAGAATGATGAACGCTACTAACGCTTTCTGAATGGCTTGATGACAAAAGTCACTACACCCCAAATCACCATTTCCTGACCATCTTGCAGATGAATGTCGGAATACTCAGGGTTCTCTGCTTTAAGCCAACGATTATCATCACCTTCAATCATGAGGCGTTTTACAGTGAACTCATTGTCGATCAGTGCAATCACGATGTCTTCATGCTTGGCTTCAATGCTACGGTCTACAATCAGTTCGTCATCAATCTCAATACCTGCATCCCTCATGGAAAGTGAAGCGACTCTCACAACGAATGTTGCTGCTTCATTTTTGATGAGGTGTTCATTCATGTCTAATGTTTTGTCGACATAATCCTGGGCGGGAGAAGGGAAGCCAGCAGCAACCTTTTCTGAAGCCAAAGGAATACTCATTACAGAGCTTGGATTCACAAGAGTAATAGATGCCACATCATTGAATTTGGTCTTGGTAGAACCTGCCAAGTAATTCTTGATCTCAATGACACGAGACTCCGGTACTCGTACAACCTTTGTTGGTTCATCATATAAAGGCTTTCTTCCTGCACCTTCTCTATTGCCACCCCTTTGTCCAACCATTAACGTAATCTCCCCTTAATTTGAATTTGTAACTTTATCAAATAGTATGCGATAGGATTTAGCTAAGGCAATGAAATTACGATGAATGGTTTAGGCGACTCATTGAATGATGTTCCATTGATCAGAGCTCTACGATGTCAACTTAGAGATCAAATAGGCGAGAAGGATTGCCGCCCTCCTGGCGGTGGTTTGGGATAACCCATTAACTTAAACCCAAATCAAGGAAACCAATATGAAAATCACCCCAACCCATGTCAGCTTAAGCCAAGATGAAATTCAGGATGCAATCATGATGTACCTAAATGAATCAGGTATTCACACATCTAACCGAATTGACATCATAGGCGTTCTGCCAAGATCAATAACCGTGTCTCTTGTTAGAGGTGACAGAGTGTATCTGCAGTGCCCATTGGACCTAAGGGTAAACCAAAAGTTTTGAGAAAATTGCTCACATTAGTATGAGGGTAGGATTCTTACATCTGAACACCCCATGGGGGAGACTACCCCCCCGAGTACGATTCAGAAAAAGGATTCTTACCCAACACAAAACACATCAGTATTTTGAAACAGTTTTCAAGATAGGATAAATTGTCTGATCTAGTTCTGATGCTATTACTTCAATTCATGAAATGCTCAACTCACTTTTGTACTTCAATGTGGTGAACTTCACAGATGAAGCCATGAGTGTTAGGTGCAGTTGATCTAGCCATTGGATAGGATAAACCAAGATAGGATAAACCAAGAAAGGAGTAACCATCCGATGAGCCCCACTTTTTCTAATTCATTAATACCGTGATAGTGTCCACTACATTTTAAGTGGGCACCTATTTATGGATTTAACGACGGTTATAGACAGCACGCCAGTGACGTGCTGAGAAGGTTGCCGACACATAAAGTGACCAAGATTGAGGAATTACTGCCACATCGCTGGAAATCCAACCCAAGTTAAAAAATAGCGATGGGGTTTAGCGGATGCTTCAAGATAGGATACTTCAAGATAGGATAAAATATGCTGCAAAGCCCTTAGATCTATGTCGTAACCTCTCACAGAGTTCTTCTATGTTGAGTCTATGTGGCATAGGGGCAAAAAGTCATAAGTTCAGTAGTGGTAATCCTAGCTATCTGGTCTGTACTATGTTGGGGGATAGCCAGTGAATGAAAAACTACTATGTTATCACTATGATTTGATCAGGTTTTTGATTGGTCATAAATTAGCTAAACGATTGATTGTTATGTTGAATATGTGAATAGTTTGTATATAATAATAAGTATACTATTAATTAATGGTAGGGGTAGCTATATTCTAAAGAAGCTATCTTTAGATGAATAATTATAATTAAAAGTGAGAGAGGGTAATCAAAGCTAATTTCACGGTATTTCATTAATTGGTGTAACTAAATGAACTATCATTCTCTAAAAACATTCATACTACAGGTTCTCAATCAAGCTGATCACTTACAGATTCCATATAAGCTTTATTGGTATTCACCACTTTCAAGAAAACTTAATCCAAATTCTAAAATAGGATCTTATGACACTCAGCCTTTTGGTATTAAGTATGAACGTGGGTGTAAGTTGGTAATTACTTTCCCTAGACTCGCTTTCAATAGCCTTCAACCGATCATCAATCGATATTTACCTCATAACAAACAATTACGCCCTCGAGAAGATTACAAGTCAGATGATTTTATTGGTTTTGATGTCTATCAGAGAGTAGATAAGCTTAAGCTTTATATCGAACCAGGTAGCAAAGAGTCTGACGATTACACAATAGATCAAATACTTGAGAAAGAGGAAGATTTCAAAAAGGCACAATTGAAGGTTGTGGAAGATCTATCACCTTTGCAGCAAATGCAAGTAATGGGAGAGTTGGAACAGGGTATAGCTAATGTTCTCAGCTATTTAGAATCTCAAAATAATCCAAATGCTAAGGTTCAGATTACAAGAGTATCTGGTGTAAGGCATCGTATGATTAGGGTAGATCTTGCTGGAAATAAAACCAAAAGAAAGGGGTTTTCTGATTTGGTTTTAGTTTTTGGAACCACTCATAATCTTCCTCATGTAGAGTTACCCAAACCACCTAAACCTAATCGTAAACAAAGATCAGACAGCATTGCTGCTATGTACAAAGCTAATCCGTCAAGTTTCAAGTACTACGATAGCTTTGGTATCTTTGAAGTTTATGACAAGTAATTGAAGTGATATGTGCTTCGTATCTATAACTCGTCGCATCTTCGCACGCTCGATGCTCCTCATTGATACGAAGCACGCTTCGCACTTCTTCTCTTGGTTTATTGGTCTTTCATTCGCTGGCCTTCACTTAAGCATATACCCTCGTCACAAATACTGCGTATTTGCTCCTCGGTATATGCTTAAGTGAAGGGAACAGAGCATCCTCAATCTTCATTCATTGGTTTCAAGGAATAAAGAGAACGTCAATTCATGTCACTTACGTACTTACACACGTGCTCAATATTGGTTACTATTTATCTAACTAAAACTAGATAAGCTATTCATTGCAGGTTGATTTTATGGCTCGTGCTCCAAAGCAAACCAAACAAGAGCCCTTAGAGGTTGTGTTATGGAAGACAGCAGACAAACTTCGCAAGAACATTGATGCTGCTGAGTACAAGCACGTTGTCCTTGGTTTGATCTTCTTGAAGTACATCAGTGACACTTTTGAAGCGCATTACAATTTACTGGTTTCAGGTGAAGGTGAGTTTGATGGGGCTGATCCAGAAGACCGAGATGAATACACTGCATACAACGTATTCTTCGTTCCTGAAAATGCACGTTGGTCATTCCTGTTAAACCAAGCAAAACAACCTACCATTGGTAAGTTAGTCGATGATGCGATGGAAGCCATTGAGAATGACAACCCACAATTGAAGGGCGTTCTGCCTAAGGTCTATGCACGTCAGAACCTCGATCCTACGAGCTTGGGTGAGTTAATCGACCTGATTGGTACCATTGCCCTAGGTGATGCTAAATCACGCTCTGCTGACGTTCTAGGGCATGTATTCGAGTACTTCCTAGGTGAGTTCGCTTTAGCTGAAGGTAAGCAAGGCGGGCAGTTCTACACACCTAAATCCATTGTTAGTCTGTTGGTCAATATGCTTGAACCATACAAAGGACGTGTATTCGATCCTTGCTGTGGTTCGGGTGGTATGTTCGTTCAGTCTGAGAAGTTCGTAGAGTCGCATCAGGGCTTGGTAGATGACATCTCCATCTATGGTCAAGAAAGTAACCAGACCACTTGGCGTTTGGCCAAGATGAACTTAGCCATTCGTGGCATTAACTCAGAGCATGTGAAATGGAACTCTGAGGGTTCATTCCTCAACGATGCACACAAAGACCTAAAAGCCGATTACATCATTGCGAATCCACCATTCAACGTCTCTGACTGGAGTGGTGAGCAATTAGTAGGTGATGCTCGTTGGTCACTGGGTACACCTCCTGCAGGTAATGCGAACTTCGCATGGATGCAACACTTCTTGTATCACATGAGTCCTAAAGGTCAGGCAGGTGTAGTCCTTGCGAAAGGTGCGCTTACTTCTAAGACCAGTGGTGAGGGTGAGATTCGTAAAGCCTTGGTTTCTGAAGCCAATGTCATTGACTGTATTGTGAATTTACCTGCCAAGTTGTTCCTAAATACTCAGATTCCTGCTGCGTTATGGTTTATGCGTCGGGACCGTGTTGGTTCAACCCAATACAAAGATCGTAGCAATGAAATCCTATTCATTGATGCTCGTAACTTAGGGCATCTCATTAACCGCAGAACCAAAGTATTGTCGGATGAAGACATTAAGCTGATCACTGACACTTACCACAATTGGCGTAACAAAGACGGTGAGTACGAAGACGTTGCTGGCTTCTGTGCATCTGTCCCGCTTGAGAAAGTGGCTGAGCTTGATTATGTACTCACCCCAGGTCGTTATGTTGGTTTAGCTGATGATGAAGATGAGTTTGACTTTAAGGAACGCTTCACGAGCTTAAAGGCTGAGTTTGAGACACAGCTTGCAGAAGAAGCAAACCTCAATCAAGCCATTGCTGAGAACTTGGCAAAGGTGATTGTATGAATGAGCAAAGCCTATTGGATTTAGTTAATCTTACAACAGGCAAGTTAAACTCCAATGCAGCAGTAGAAACGGGCAAGTATCCGTTCTTCACTTGTTCTCCTGAAACTTTGTCCATTGATCAATTTTCATTTGATACTAAGGCTCTGCTTTTGGCAGGTAATAATGCTGAAGGAAACTTTTGTCTTAAGTATTATGAAGGTAAGTTTGATGCCTATCAAAGAACATATGTACTAACACTTGATGATGAGTCTGTAACTACTTACAAGTACTTGTTCTATTATCTCAAGACTAAGTTACTTGAGTTAAAGAATAACTCAGCAGGGTCAGCAACTAAATTCCTTACATTATCCATTCTTCGTGATATTAGAGTTCCTCTACCACCTCTCCCTGAACAAAAAGCTATAGCCTCAGTCCTATCATCATTAGATGACAAGATTGACTTGCTGCATCGTCAGAACAAGACTTTGGAAGCCATGGCTGAAACACTTTTTCGTCAATGGTTTATTGAGGAAGCGAAAGAGGATTGGATTAAAGGGAAAGTTGAAGATCTCTTCACTTTACAAAGAGGCTATGACTTACCAAGCTCTAAGCGAATAAAAGGGGAGTTTCCTTTATATGCGGCTAGTGGACTTAATGACATGATCAATGCTTATCAAGTGGAATACCCAACGGTAATCACTGGACGAAGCGGTTCAATAGGTGGTGTATACATATCATTGGAAAAGTCTTGGCCTTTGAATACAACCCTCTTCATCAAAGAATTTAAGCTTGGAACATTAGTGTTTAGCTATTTTTACTTGAAGTATTTGGATCTTGAATCATTTAACGCAGGTTCAGCAGTACCTTCATTAAACCGTAATCATGTACATGGGTTAGAGATACAGTTACCTCCTAGTCAATTGATAAAAGAGTATGAAGAAATTGCACAAGATTGGATGCTTAAAGTGAAAGCCAATAAACATCAAATCCAAACACTAGAAAACCTAAGAGACACGCTTCTACCAAAGCTAATGAGTGGTGAAGTGAGAGTCCAATACCAAACAGAAGAAGTTGCATAACATTTAAGGTGAAGTCATTTGATGGCTTCACCTTTTTTTATATTTAGGGGTAAACATGAATAAGAAGCTGATAGGGGCTTTAATAGCAATCGTAGTCGTGATCTGTGGCTACTGGTATGCAACACCATACCTTGCACTCAACAACATCAAGAAAGCAGCACAAGCAGGTGATAGCGACACAGTGTCGAAGTACATCGACTATCCAAGTGTTCGTCAGAGCTTTAAAGATCAGATGAATGCCATGATGGCTAAAGAGCTAATGAATCAAGACACTGATGGTTTTGCTGCATTAGGAGCAATGCTTGCTTCAACCATGGTCGACAAGATGGTTGATGGCTTTGTTACTCCTGAAGGCATGACCTTGATGCTCAAAGGCAAGGACCTGAGAGATGCAGAACAGGATTCACAAGATACACAAACTGCTGAAACACAAGAACAAACTAAGCCAGAATATGAAGCAGGCTATACCTCAATGAATGACTTTGAGGTGGTCATTAAAGATCAAGACCAATCCAAAGAAGTCAAAGTGCTCATGGTTCGTGATGGCTTAAGTTGGAAGATTCACAAGATCGCTGTGCCGATGGATTAAGTAAAAGAGAACAAAGAGGAAAAACAGAATGATAAAGCGCATGATTCAAATGGGATTTGGCTTGATTGCTGTAGTTAGCTTTGCTGCAACCGTTCAAGCAGCACCGGCTAAATTCAATCATAGCGGCATACAAAAAGGTAAAGTCATAGAAACCTGTTATCACTCTCCTTGTTCAGTAGCTAAGTTTGTCTCTTACAAACAACTGAACAAGACTGCGACAGAATCCAAGATTCAAGTCACCTTGCTGGGCGGTAGTCGTGAGTGGGAAGCCAAGAGAATTGACTGGAATAGATCGCCACATAAAGTCACTGTGAATTGCTCATACCAACGACCAACAGTTCAGATAGGTTCACAAAAGACTCTGATTCCACTCAATGATGGTTTAGGTGTTCCTGGAGTACTGATGGTAGATGCTGAACTCTATCTATATGTTTGCCATAAGTTTGAGGGCTCTATTGATAAAGCTGTGCAGAAGTATGGCTATAACGTGCAGGACGATGAATAAGGTTTCTCAGCTTTACATCATATAAAAATTAATGAGTCCAGGTTATATGGATAAGTTTAGGGGGAAGTAATCAAGTGACTAAGATGACCGAATCAGATATTGAGCTGATGGCGATAGAGCAACTGGAGGGAATGGGCTATACCTATGTGTATGGACCTGAGATTGAATCCAAGGGAAGCAACCCTCTGCGGAGCTATAAGCAGGTCATCTTGGAAGCCAAGGTGCTTGAAGCATTACAGCGTCTCAATCCTCATTTGAATAAAGACAAATGCGTTGAAGCACTGAAGCAAGTCACCAATCTGCACTCCCCGAATATGCTTAGCAACAACCAGGCATTCCATCGCTTACTTACTGAAGGCATCAACATTGAGGTGAGTAAGGATGGAGTAACTCAAGGTGAGTATGCTTGGCTGATTGATTTCAATGAACCAACCAACAACGAATTTCTGGTTATCAACCAAGTCACCATCAAAGAAGATCGTTGGACCCGACGACCAGACCTGATCCTGTATGTGAATGGCTTACCATTGGTAGTCATTGAACTCAAGAACGCTACTGATGAAAATGCTACTGTAGATGGCGCATATAAGCAGATCCAGACTTATCAAAGCCAGATCCCATCACTGTTTACTTACAATGCTTTCAACGTCATCTCTGATGGTTTAGAGGCGAAAGCAGGGACTGTCTCAGCAGACCTGAGTCGTTACATGGCGTGGAAGACTTCTAATGGTCAAACCAAAGCAAAGAATACGCAGGCACAGCTAGAAGTCTTAATTCATGGTTTGCTCAATCCAGTCACCTTACTGGACATGATCAGACACTTCATTGTTTTTGAATCCAACAAACAAGAAGATGCCAATGGCTTGATCACTATTAAGACTATCAAGAAGATGGCTGCATACCATCAGTACTATGCAGTGAATGCAGCAGTCCTCTCTACTATTCGTGCGTCTGCAGTGAACTCGGACTCGAAGTCTGCAGAAGTCGCAATGCAACAGCAAGGTAGAAGCAAGCTGGAGCTGGTCCAGCAACAAGCTGTAGGTGACAAGAAGGCAGGTGTTGTCTGGCACACACAAGGCTCAGGCAAGTCGTTGTCCATGGTGTTCTACACAGGCAAGATTGTCTTGGCTTTGGATAACCCAACAGTAGTCGTGATCACAGACCGTAATGATTTGGATGATCAGCTCTTTGGAACCTTTGCAGGATCAAGCCAACTACTACGCCAGACACCCAAGCAAGCAGAGAATCGAGAAGAACTCAAAGAGCTACTTAAGGTCGGTTCAGGTGGGGTGATCTTCACCACCATCCAGAAGTTCCAACCTGAAGATGGTGGCAGTGTTTACGAGCAGCTTTCAGATCGAACCAACATTGTGGTGATTGCAGATGAGGCACATCGTTCACAGTATGGCTTCAATGCAAAAGAGGTCGATGTCAAAGACGAGAATGGTAAGGTCGTAGGTAAGCGGACTGTTTATGGTTTTGCCAAGTACATGCGTGATGCTTTGCCGAATGCTACTTATCTTGGTTTCACTGGTACGCCTATTGAGAAGACAGATGTCAACACGCCTGCAGTGTTTGGTAACTATGTCGACATCTATGACATCTCTCAGGCGGTAGAGGATGGCGCCACTGTTCGTATCTTCTATGAAAGCCGACTCGCCAAGATTGCCATCAGTGAGGAAGGCAAAGAACTGATTGAGGACTTTGACGACCAGTTCACCGAAGACGATCTAAACCAGACACAAAAAGAACGGGCAAAGTGGGCAAGAGTTGAAGGACTTATAGGGAGTAAAGAACGTGTCAAAGCCATTGCTAAAGACATCGTAGAACACTTTGAACAACGTCTTGTTGCCAATGCAAACCAAGGTAAGGGCATGATTGTCAGCATGTCTCGTCGCATTGCTGTAGATCTCTACAACGAGATTGTAGCGATCAAACCAGAATGGCATAGTGATGACTTGCACGATGGTGTAATCAAGGTCGTGATGACCTCATCTGCTTCTGATGGTGAGGAGATTGCCAAGCACCATACGACCAAGCAGCAGCGTCAAATTCTGGCTAATCGTATGAAGGACAATGATGACAAGCTGAAGCTCGTGATAGTTCGTGATATGTGGCTGACTGGTTTCGATGCACCAAGTATGCACACGCTATACATCGACAAACCAATGAAAGGTCATAACCTCATGCAAGCCATTGCACGAGTAAACCGTGTCTATAAAGACAAGATTGGTGGTCTGGTCGTAGATTACCTCGGTATTGCATCAGATCTGAAAGAGGCTCTGTCCTTCTACTCTGAGGCAGGTGGTAAGGGTGATCCTGCATTAGTGCAAGACGAAGCTGCAACCATCCTCCAAGAGAAGCTTGAAGTGCTTGATGGCATTATGCATGGCTTCAATTATCAGGAGTACTTCAAAGCCGATACCTCTCGTAAGCTGAACATCATTCTGGAAGCAGAGGAACACATCCTCGGTGTAGATCAGGGCGAAGGTAAGACACGATTCCTCAATGCAGTATCAGCGATGTCTCAAGCATTTGCATTAGCTGTACCTCATCCAAGTGCGATGGAAGCAGCACCAGTGGTTGCATTCTTCCAGGCTGTAAAAGCACGACTGGCCAAGTTTAGTGATGGTTCAGGCAAAGTCTCTGGCCTCAGCAATGCTGAATTGGAAGCCAAGGTCAAACAGACCATTGACCAAGCGCTTGTGACTGAACAGGTGGTCGACATCTTTGATGCAGCAGGAATCCAGAAACCAGACATTTCCATTCTCTCTGATGAGTTCATGCAGGAGATGAAAGGCTACAAGCACAAGAACATTGCATTGGAGACCCTCAAGAAGCTCCTAAGTGATGAGATCAAGATGCGAGAGCAGCGCAGTGTCACCCAAGGTAAGAAGCTAATGGACATGCTGAGCTCTGCGATTAAGGGCTATCAGAACAAGGTACTCACCGCAGCAGAAGTCATTGATGAGCTGATCAAGTTAGCTAAGGCAATCCAAGAATCAGACAAAATGGCAGAGGAACTCAACCTGACTGAATATGAATATGCATTCTATTCAGCAGTTGCAGACAATGACAGTGCTAGAGAGTTGATGCAGAAAGAGATCCTGCGCGAACTCGCTGTTGTGCTGACTGAGTCTATTCGTAAGAACGTAACCTTGGATTGGACCATCAAAGAAGCTGCCAGGGCGAAGCTGAGAGTCATTGTGAAGCGTCTACTCAAGAAGTATGGCTATCCACCTGATATGGCTTTATTGGCTACTGAGACTGTGCTTGAACAGGCTGAACAATTGGCAGATGAGTTAGCTAAAGCTGATGAAATGTTAGCAAGTTAAGTTGTTTGGATAATTATTATTCGATTGAATTAGCATAATATGTTAAACATCCACGAATACATCCAAGTGTGTTTGTTCTTGCTAAAAATTATTTTAAATCAAAGAGATGACGTGTCGGTTCGAGTCCGACCCTCGGGACCAAAATTCTAAAAAACCCCAAGCACATTCAGTCTTGGGGTTTTTTATTGTCTGAAAAATAATAACCTGTTTCTTTTTATCTGCTCTTCAAAATTATCTTCTTGATTTAAAAGATAGCTTGTGAAAATAACACTGCATAGAACTGCTTAAAAAATGGATTGCTTCAGTGATTGCGCTGCATGAATTGGACATAAAAAAAACCGGCACGTCAGTGCCGGTTTTTTTAATCGATTTAACCTAAGGTTAAATCGATTTTTTAACTCATTACATAGAAGCAAGAGCAGCATTCAACGTTGCACTTGGACGCATCACTGCATTTACTTTCTCTTGATCAACTGCGTAGTAACCGCCGATGTCTACTGATTTTCCTTGAACTTCTGCAAGCTCAGCAACGATTTTCTCTTCATTTTCAGCTAAAGTTTTTGCAAGAGGTGCAAACTTCGCTTTCAATTCAGCATTTTCGTCTTGAGCAGCAAGTTCTTCAGCCCAGAATTTCGCCAGGTAGAAATGGCTGCCACGGTTATCAAGCTCACCTGTACGACGAGAAGGTGACTTGTCGTTATCCAGTAATTTACCAGTTGCACGGTCTAAAGTTTTGGCAAGTAACTTGATGTTGTCATTGCCTTCTTTAATACCCATTTCTTCTAAAGAAACTGCAAGCGCCATAAATTCACCCAGTGAATCCCAACGTAAGTGGTTTTCTTCAACTAACTGCTGTACGTGCTTAGGAGCAGAACCACCTGCACCTGTTTCGTACATGCCGCCACCCGCCATTAATGGCACGATAGACAACATTTTCGCAGATGTACCCAATTCCATGATCGGGAACAAGTCAGTCAGATAGTCACGCAGGATGTTACCTGTTACAGAAATAGTATCTAGACCGCGAGCAACACGTTCAAGCGTATAACGCATTGCACGTACTTGTGACATGATCTGGATATCAAGACCAGTGGTGTCATGATCTTTCAGGTATTTTTCAACTTTCTTGATCAGTTCGTTTTCGTGTGGACGGTACGGGTCAAGCCAGAAGATTGCTGGCATGCCAGAGTTGCGTGCACGAGTCACAGCAAGTTTCACCCAGTCGCGGATCGGTGCATCTTTCACCTGACACATACGCCAGATATCGCCTTCTTCCACATTTTGAGACATTAACACTTCACCTGTTTCTAGGTCAGTGATGTTTGCAACACCGGCTTCAGAGATCTCGAAAGTCTTGTCATGTGAACCGTATTCTTCAGCTTTTTGTGCCATCAAACCAACGTTCGGTACAGTACCCATGGTTTTTGGATCAAAATTACCATTCCACTTACAGAAATTGATCATTTCCTGGTAAATACGCGCGAATGTAGATTCAGGCATAACTGCTTTACAGTCGTAAGGTTTGCCATCAGCACCCCACATTTTACCGCCACCACGGATCATGGCAGGCATAGAAGCATCTACAATTACGTCGTTAGGAGAGTGGAAGTTAGTGATGCCTTTTGCTGAATCAACCATTGCCAATGCTGGACGGTGTTCTTGGCAAGCATGTAGATCACGGATGATTTCTTCACGTTGAGAAGTTGGAAGCGCCTCGATCTTCTCGTAAAGACCTGCCATACCGTTATTGACATTAATGCCAAGCTCATCAAAAAGCTTGCCATGTTTTTCGAATGCTTCTTTGTAGTAGATTCTTACACAGTGACCAAATACAATCGGGTGAGACACCTTCATCATGGTTGCTTTAACGTGTAAAGAGAACAGGATGCCCGCTTCACGACAGTCTTCAAGTTCTTTCTCGTAGAAGTCGCAAAGTGCTTTCTTGCTCATGAACATTGAATCGATGATTTCGCCGTCTTGAAGCGCAACTTTTGGCTTAAGAACGATGGTTTCACCAGACTTGGTGATCAGTTCCATTTTCACATCACGTGCGCGGTCTAAAGTCATCGACTTTTCGCCGTGGTAGAAGTCACCTTCGTCCATGTGTGAAACGTGAGTTTGTGACCACTGTTTCCACTCGCTCATAGAGTGCGGATGTTTTTTCACGTAGTTTTTAACGGCAGCAGGTGCACGACGGTCTGAGTTACCTTCACGTAGAACCGGGTTTACTGCTGAACCAAGACATTTGCTATAACGTGCCTTGATTGCTTTTTCTTCTTCAGTGGTCGGGTTTTCAGGATAGTCAGGGATTGCATAGCCTTTAGACTGAAGTTCCTTGATACACGCTGTTAGCTGGCCAACAGAAGCACTGATATTTGGGAGTTTGATAATGTTCGTGTCTGGATCTTGTGTAAGACGACCTAGCTCAGCTAGAGTGTCAGGCACCTTTTGCTCTTCGCTTAGGTAATCTGTAAATTCGGAGAGCACGCGCACAGCTACAGAGATGTCACTTTTGACGATCTCAACGCCAGCTGGCTTAGTAAAGGTCTCAATGATCGGCAGCAGAGAATAAGTCGCCAGTAATGGCGCCTCGTCGGTCAGTGTGTAAATGATAGTTGACTTTCCACCAGCCATATATAGCCCCTTGCGTTGGATTGAGTTTCTGAGGACCGAACTTTTGGCCCAGCCTCTTTGAACCGATTTGCTTAAATAAAAACATTGAGAGTATCGTCTTTCAGCGCATTTCAGTCAACGAAATATGCCTTTAGATTGAAATTTGGGCGAAAATTTGTACAGATTTGTGCGGTTTAGCCGTGTTTGTATTTTGTACAAAAAAATAATCATCTTCCGCTGTAAATTCTGATGAAAATGATCGGAAATGATTTGCTAGTCAATTGTATTCACTGAAAATGGTTTTTTGATCCTGACACAAGCTTAAACTGATCCTCGATATGGATATCGATACAGAGTGACTGGATGCGGTTTTGCGCAAATTTAGTCAGGCTGACGATGCAAATTTGTCCTTGGCAGATGGCTACATCATCATGGAATAGCTTTGCGCTATACTGGAAAGCATCAATGAAATGATCTTATAGATTGACGCTAACAAGGAAATGTAATGCCTAGCCTGTTTATTGTAATGCTCGGTGGTCGTCATGCCCGTGCCAATACAGAAGTTCATGATGTGGTTTTGGCAGTAGGAGAGAGTCTGGAAGACACCTATCCGCAATTGAAAAATGCCTGGTTTGCTGAGCAGCAAGGCCTGCATATTGATGCCTGGGCGCAAATCAACGGGCTAGAGTTTGAAGGCAAGTCCTATGCGCTGCAATTTACTGATGCACAGCCACAGCAATCCGATGAAAAACTTTGGCTGATTAATCTGGGTGGTTATGATCCACGTGAGTTTGGCGAGTTGCATCGTTATGTGTTGGTGGTTGCACAGAATGCCATGGTTGCTAAACAGCGCGGTAAAGCTTACTTCGCCCGGCACTGGCAAAAACAGCATACCGACCGTGTTCTGGATGTAGATGACTGTATTGCCATCGATCAGGTTTATGGCCGCTACGTACAATTGCTAGAGGGCAGTTTTAGTGGCAATCGCTGGGAAAATACTTATCTCACGATTTAACGCTGTTTGTGATTGAATTAAATCTGCGGTTGGCTGAATGATTCGATAAGTGGCTTAAAAAATCTCTTTATCAAAATTTAATAATCGGCATAATACTGCCAAGGAAAAACAGTTTTGACTGAGATGGAATGTCTTAAATGGATTTAATTCAGGCAAATGGACAACCGCGCTATGGACGTTTCAAGGAGCTTCCAAAAAGTATTGACTATCAGGCATATCAATACAAGAATCCTTATGGTCATGTGCTGTCAGGCTGGCGTAAGCATCTAAAATATAAAAAATTCAAATTCTGTAGTATTCAGCACGAGCATTATACGATTGGATTGGCAATTGCCGATATCGCATGGGCAGGGCATGGTTTTGTCTATGTCTATAACCATATGAGCAATGAAGTGCTGGAATGGAATGCGATTAATTTCCTGTCACGCAACACTGTGCTGGACGAGCAGCCACTGTTTAATCATAGTTATTTCCATAAATCACCTTTTCAGATCGATATCCAGCATGCCAACGGCGTGCGTTATATCAACGTCAGCAAATATGGCGAGATTAAACTCAGTGCCCGGATTTTTTGTGCCGGAACTGATCCACTGAGTATGTGCAGTCCGACCGGTATTAATGGCTGGACCTATACCCAGAAACTGACCACTTTGGGCTGTGAAGGCTTTTTCATTAACAAGCAGGGTGAAACCATTCAGTTTAATGAACGCAGCTTTGCTTCTCTGGATGATACCTGTGGCTTTTTGCGCCCGGAAACGGCCTGGTTCTGGCTGTCCTGTAATTTCTGGGATGTGAACCATAACCGGATTGGGCTTAATCTGGCTTCGGGCGTGAATGAAAGTTTTGGCAACGAGAACTGTCTATGGGTCAATGGAAAAATTTATCCACTGGCCGATGTGCTGTTTCAACAGGAATCGGAAAACCAATGGACGATTCAGTCGCTGGATGAAAGATTGAATCTGATGGTCAGCACAGGCTGGCGCCGTTATGAAAATCTCAACCTGCGTCTGGTCGGGAGCCAGTTTAGTCAGTGGCAAGCCAAGGTTTCCGGAACGATTCAGCAGGATGATCAGGAAATTATTTTACTAAATGAATATGCCTTGCTTGAACAGCATTATGCCAAATGGTAAAAGTGCAGGACATAAGACCTAATTTAAAAGCCTTCAATTTTGAAGGCTTTTTTGATTTGAGCTTAATCTTTGGCGGCCTGCCAGAAGGCTTCACCGGCCTGAATTGGATCATTGGTTTCGGCTAAAGTCTTTACCCAGACATCGTATTGCGCAATCACAGGATGCTGGCTGGGATGGAAGTCTTTTTTAAACCAGTCCCGATATTGTGGGCCCATGCGGGTCAAGGTGCCATTGCGGCCAAACAACCAGGGAAGTCCTTTCAGGTTCATTTGCAAACGCTCTAAGACACTGAAGCCATCATGTTTCAGCATGACATTGGCGCGATAAGCGGTATAACTAAACATCAAAAATGTCGTGCTGAGCAGGGTCATTTTACGCATCCATTCAGGTGTTTTCGCAACATCTTTCATCACGTCAAAAGCCACATCACGATGTTCCATTTCTTCAATCGCATGCCAGGCAAACATGGCACGTACATAGGGATGCCCGTCTTTTAAGGTGGATTTCTGACCATAAAAAGTTTCAGCCATCAGCGCAGTCAAGTGTTCTGCCGCTGCTGTCGTGGCAATATTGAACTGTGCTGAACGATGTTTGAGGTCATAGGTGAACATATTATTCAAACGTTCGATAAAATCATCGACGGGCATGCCTTGTTCACGCATCAACTGGTTCATTTTTTCATGGGCAATGCCGTGCTGTGCTTCCTGGCGAATAAAATCCGCAACACGTTTTTGCAGCTGCGGGTCTGTGATCTGATCTCGGAACAGGCGCACACTTTGAATAAAATAACGCTCGCCATCTGGAAAGGTCAGGCTCAAGGCATCGAACATGCGGGTCAGAAAGGGATCGCCGCCAAACCAGTAGCGCGGAATTTCATCCAGTTTAAAATCAAGCTGGGTCCGGACCACGGGCTTTATCGAAGATTTTAATACTGCATTCATCTTAGAAGTTCTTTTTTGTGACGATGCTGACAGTATGTCGGGGAATGCCGTAATTGTTTTGACAGTGCTTGCCAATTTTTATACATTTTATGCCAAATGAAAATAAAACTGCTTAGACTAAAGCAGGCAGCGGGAAGCGCGCATGCAAGAAATTAAAATATCCAATGGTTATATTCAGCTTTGGGCGACTTATCTGCGCAGTCTGCAAATTGAGCCTTTGGAAGCTGACTTTCTGCAAGATGTACATGAAGCGCTTGTCCCCCTGATTGATCAGCCTTTTGCCACGCAAGTGCCGCTGGAATTATTAAATCAGCTTCTGTTAAGAACCCGGCAACATTTAAACTGTCCACAACTAATTTTCGAGATCGTGCAGGTTATTCGTCCAGAACATTTTGGCGTGCTCGGCTATATGGCTTCGCGAAGCAGCAGCGTTGCGGAAATGATCCGCCATATTATGCGTTTTCAACGACTGGTGATTGATGGCAGTGAGTTTGTACCTTTGCAGTTGAAGCAGCGTGAACACAGTCTTGAATTATTTTGGGCCTATCTGGACGAAAAATATAATCTGCTCAATGAGCTGACCATGGCCGCGATGGTGCAGTTGGGACGTGTCATTTTACAGGATCATCAACTGTTACTGCACTGTGTACGTTTTGCCCATGCGCCCGATAGGGGACAAATGCATTATCAAAAGTTTTTTGCCAGTGAGGTGAGATTTTCTCAGGACTATTATGGCATAGAGCTGGATTTGCAAGGACTGGCACATGGGTCTGAGCAGGCTGA
Source organism: Acinetobacter lwoffii (assembly GCF_024129595.1). GTDB lineage: Bacteria > Pseudomonadota > Gammaproteobacteria > Pseudomonadales > Moraxellaceae > Acinetobacter > Acinetobacter lwoffii_O. The sequence goes on from NZ_JAMXXS010000016.1 coordinate 50,010, forward strand.
TCCAATGCTGTTGCAGCTACTGGTTCATCAGGCAGAACAGGCGATTGCAGCCAAGCCGCCCCTTGAAAATCATTTGGAACAGGCGCAGCAAATGATTGCCGAACAGCTGCGGACCCAGCATCAGGCCATTAAAGTTGAACAGCTTGCCCGGCAGTTGTTGATGTCGACACGTAGTTTGCAGCGCTTGTTCAGCACTCATGGCACTTCATTTAAAAAACTGCTGGAACAGCAGCGGATTAAACGTTGCGAGCTGTTGTTGCAGCAGGGATTAGGTCTGACCGAGATTGCCGAGCAGCTGGATTATTCTGATCAGTCGGCTTTGGCACGGGCCTATAAGGCAGCCACCGGACAGACCTTGTTAGAGCGAAAAAGGCAGTTACACAAAGCACGAAGCTGAAAAAAGCGACCGGTATCGGTCGCTTTTTTATTTTCGCAGGATGATGGATTAAGTGCTTGCTTTCACCTGAGGGAATCTAAACGCGATCGCAGCAATCGCAAAAATGGCCAGAATCCAGCAATAGTACACACCACCAATCAGTTCAACCGGCGAGATTTTTGCAATGGAACAGGCCAGTAGTAACTGTGCGCCATAAGGAATTAAACCCTGTACCACGCAAGAGAAAATATCCATCAGTGCCGCAGAACGCTTGGGATCCACCCCGTATTCTTTGGCGACTTCACGCGCCATATCACCAGACAGAATAATCGCCACGGTATTATTGGCCACAAAGATATTCGAAAACACCACCAGAAAACTAATCCCGATTTCGCCGGCACGTTGCTTCCCAACTTTAAATAGACGGGTCAAGCTATAAATGCGCTCGATCAGCCAGCGTAAACCGCCTTCTCGTTGCATGATCGCCGAGAGGCCACCCAGGAACATCGACAATAACGCCACTTCAAACATGCCGACAAAGCCATCATAAATTGAAGTATTCAGTTTGAGCAGATCAAATTCAGCTGTGGCAAACAGGCCAAACAAGCCGGAAAGTAACACCCCAATGGTCAGCACAGCGAGAACGTGTAAACGGCTAAAGGCTAAAATAAATACGGCGATATAAGGTAAAACCAGAAGCCAGTTAAAATCCTTGTATTCCACTGCATTGCTACTACTGGTACTCAACACGTAAATCAAAATAGTGACGATTGAGGCTGGAACCGCAATCCAGACGTTGACCCTGAACTTGTCACGCAGTTGTACGCGTTGGCTGGTGGTCGCCGCAATGGTGGTGTCTGAGATCATGGACAGGTTATCACCAAACATGGCACCACCGACCACTGCACCAATCGCATAAATCACATCAATATCGGTAACCTGGGTGAAACCAAAAGCGATTGGCGCACAAGCCGCAATGGTGCCCATGGAGGTACCCATCGCCGTGGCAATAAAGGCCGAGATCACAAATAACATCGGCAGAATAAATGTGGGTGGAATCACCGACAGGCCCATCTGCACGGTGGCGTCGACGCTGCCAATGGCGCTACTGACGCTGGCAAAGGCGCCGGCCAGCATAAACACCATAAACATCAGAATTAAGTTTGGATGACTGGCACCTCTGAGGAATTCCTCAATGCCCTGGTTGAGTTTGCCGCGATACACTAATGCAGCCAAGATAATCGCAGGCAGGGCAGCCACAGGCGCTTTCACCTGATAGAACGCGAACTCGGTTCCGATCAGGGAATGATAGATCCCGCTACCCAAAAATATGGTTAAAAATACAATAAGCGGCAGCAGTGCAATGGCGCGTGCCTGCACTGTAGCCTCAGAATCAGTCTGCATAGGAGATAAAAAAGTAAGAGAATAGGACTAGTATAAAGCAGGTTTTGCTATTTCAGAAAACTTTAAATGAATGCGCTAACATCTGCATTTTTATTAATTTTTATATGATAAAAATAAGTTTATCTAAATATTCAGGATTTTAGGTAATAGCAAAATTAGGCATCTTTGATCATTGAGAAAAAAATCAAAATAATCGTAAATAGACCCTTCCGAATTGTTTTGAAATCTTCGCACAGGAAATGAAGTACTCGAGGTCGGTATCGCAGACTGTTCATTGGACAAAAAATAGCGTTACAATGCGATGTCTTGTATTTCTACATAGTCAATGCCTCAAGTTTGAAACACGTTAAGGAAAATACCACCCTATGTCACGTTTAGCCACACGATTTGGACAACTTAAATCTCAACAGCGTAAAGCTTTAGTTTCTTATGTCATGGCGGGTGATCCGCATCCAGAAGTCACAGTGCCTTTGCTGCATGAGATGGTGGAAGCGGGTGTCGACGTGATTGAGCTGGGACTTCCTTTCTCAGACCCGATGGCGGATGGGCCGGTGATTGCGCTAGCTGCCGAACGTGCTTTGGCAGGTGGAACCAATACGCTAGATGCCCTGCAGATGGTGAAAGAATTTCGTTTGAAAGACCGCGAAACACCGGTGGTGCTGATGGGTTATCTGAATCCGGTTGAAGTAATTGGCTATGAAAAGTTTGTGGCTTATGCCTATGAATGTGGAGTAGACGGTGTGCTGCTGGTGGACTTGCCACCAGAAGAAGCACAAAGTCTGGGTGAAGTACTGGAAAAATATGACATGGATCAGATTTTCCTGCTGGCACCCACTTCAACCGATGCACGTATTCAACATGTAGCAAAACAGGCCAGCGGCTTTATTTACTATGTGTCACTGAAAGGCGTGACCGGTGCAGCAACTTTAGATGTCTCTGAAGCCGCTGCACGCATTCAAAAGATTAAAGCTGTGACTGATGTTCCTGTAGGCGTAGGTTTCGGTATCAGTGATGCTGCATCTGCGAAAGCGATGGGTGTTGCTGCCGATGCAGTTATTGTGGGTAGTGCGTTTGTAAAGCAGTTTGCAACGCTCGCACCAGAACAAGCCGTTATTGCGACGGTGAATAAAGTCAAGGAGCTTCGAGCAGCGCTCGATGAGTTAGTATGAGTCAACAACTGAAATCAGGCAAAATTCTGAGCCCATCGACCCCATGGACGGAGCGTACTGTTCCGGGCATTCAGGTACCCGATGAGCAAACGGCATATAAAGCGACATTTACCGAGCCTACGATTGAGTGCCCTGAATGTCATGCATTGGTGACCCGTACTGCGATGTCATTTAATGCTTATGTCTGTCCGCAATGTGATGAACATTTGCGCATGAAAGCCCGCGAACGTCTGAACTGGTTCTTTGATCAGGTACAAACAGAATTGGGTCAGGAATTTATAGCCAAAGATCCGCTGAAATTTGTCGATAGCAAAGCGTATCCCGATCGTATGGCTGAAGCGCAAAAGAAAACCGGTGAAACTGAAGCACTGGTGGTAATTCAGGGTTTGCTGAAAGGCGTACCGATGATTGCCTGTGCGTTTGAGTTCGACTTCATGGGCGGTTCTATGGGCACAGTGGTCGGTGACCGCTTTGTTCAGGCTGCAGAACATGCGATTGAAGCTCGTCAACCTTTGATCTGTTTTGCTGCTTCGGGTGGTGCTCGTATGCAGGAAGGCATGTTGTCCCTGATGCAAATGGCGCGTACTTCGGCTGCGATCCAGCGTTTAAAAGAAGCAGGTCTGCCTTATGTAGTGGTATTGACTCATCCAGTGTACGGCGGTGTGACCGCATCATTGGCAATGCTGGGTGATGTACATATTGCTGAACCGAAAGCGATGATTGGCTTTGCCGGTAAACGTGTGATCGAACAGACTGTACGTGAAAAACTGGAAGAACCGTTCCAGCGCGCGGAATATTTGCTTGATCATGGGGTAATCGATCAGATTGTTCACCGTCATGCATTACGTGATACAGTTTATCGTATCGTTACGAAGTTGATGAATTTGCATTGAACACAGCACCCTTAGCAACAGATTCTTTAAATACATGGCTCGATTATTGGAGCCATGTTCACGTTACGGGTATTGATTTAGGTCTGGAACGGGTTATTCCTGTGGCTGAAAAGCTGGGCGTGACATCTCCAGAGGCCAAAGTGCTGACGGTGGCAGGAACCAATGGTAAGGGTTCGACCACCACCACGCTGGCCGCGATCCTGAATGCGCAAGGCTTCAAGGTCGGGCTATATCAATCCCCCCACGTGTACCGTTTCAATGAGCGTGTTAAATTGCGCGGCATTGAAGTGGAAGATCAGTTGCTGATTGATGCTTTTGTTCAGGTCGATCAGGCTCGTCGCGAATGCGGTTTGAGCCTGTCTTTCTTTGAAGCCACGACACTGGCTGCTTTTGTGATTTTTAAAGATCAATGCTGTGATGTCTGGGTGCTGGAAGTTGGCTTAGGCGGCCGTCTGGATGTGGTCAATGTGGTCAATCCGGATGTGGCGGTGATTACCAATATTGGTCTGGATCATACTGACTGGCTTGGTGACACCATCGAGAAAATTGCTTTTGAAAAGGCCGGAATTATTCGCCCGGATATTCCAGTCGTGTTTGGTGGACAGCAACAGATCCCGCAAGCCATTCTAAATAAAGCTCAAGAATGTAATGCATCTTTGTATGCAATCAACCGTGATTATTTCTATAAAGCCTTTGAAGATGGCCAAAGCTGGGCTTTTGCTTCATCGGGTACGACCTTAAAACTCCCAACAGGTTCGCTGGCACTGGATAATATTTCTACCGCCGTGGCCGCCATTCTGCTGAGCGGATTAAACGTCAGCCAGCAGGCAATTGCACAAGGCATTCAAACGGCAAAATTGCCGGGACGGTTTGAAATCCGTCAAATCCAGAATAAAACCGTGATTTTTGATGCAGGACACAACCCGCATGGGGTCGAATTTCTACTGAAACAATTACGAGATTATTTAAATTACAATCAAAAATATAATGAAGTCATTTGTGTATTTTCAATGCTGGCAGATAAAGATATAAATTCTGTCGTCAAGTTATTGAAAGACACGGTGCAATTGTGGAAAATTGCACCATTATCCGTTCCACGTGCGGCAGACGTCACAGTTTTGGCTGATGCTTTAAACGGTGAGGCGGTAGAACAATTTGACAATGTAAAATTAGCTTTTAAATCAGCACTGGATCAAACAGATAATAATCAGCTGATTTTGGTATGTGGATCATTTCATACCTTAGAAGCGGTATGGGAGTATTTGGAAGAATGTCAATGAATAACAAACAGCGCTGGATGGGCGGTGTTGTTTTACTCGGTGGTGGTGTTTTATTGGCAGCATTACTCCTGAAAGGCCAAGATGAAATCAATCAGGACCGTCAGCAAAATCCGGCACAGGCTGCGGAAGTTGAAAATAAAGAGACAGGCAATCATTCGCTCGGTTCTTTGACGGTCGATGTGGAAACAGAAAAGCGTTTACTTGAACAGCAACGTCGTGACCGGGAAAAATCGGTTGCAGAACAGGAGGCGCGTGCGGCCGAATTTTTAGCGATGCAACAGCAGGCTGAAGCAGATGCTGCGCGTAAAGCAGCTGAAGAATATGCTGCCCTGAATGCACACCGCCTGGGACAGCAAAGTTCCGATAATATTCCACCAGAACTGGTGGAAGATGAACAGGCCAAGCAGAAACGTCTGGCTGAAGAAAAAGCGGTGCAAGAAAAAAAGTTAGCCCAGCAGCAGCTGGTACAACAAAAAGCCAATAGTTCTACTGACGCAGCCAAGAAAGAAGCAGAGCGTAAAGCTGCTGAAAGTAAAGCCGCTGAAGAAAAACGCAAGTTAGAGCAACAGCAAAAAGCCGAAGCAGAACGTAAGGCGGCTGAAGCAAAACGTAAAACCGAGGAAGAGCGTAAAGCGGCTGAAAAGAAAGAAGCTGAACGTAAAGCTGCCGAGGAAAAACGTAAAGCTGACGAAAAACGTAAAGCTGAAGAAGCCAAGAAAAAGGCTACAGCCGAAGAAGCCAAGAAGAAAGCAGAAGCTGAGCAGGCGCGTAAGTTACTGGAAGGTGAAGAGGACAAGCAATGGATGGTACAGGTGGCACTGGCAGCGAATGAAGCCAATGCGGATGCTGTAGCAGCCAAACTGCGTGCCAAAGGTTATAAGGTCACCAAAAGCTCAACGTCTAAAGGTGTACGCATCATGGTGGGGCCGTCCAAAGACCGTGAGACTGCAGATGCACTTCGTAAGAAAATTGCGTCTGATGCCAGCCTGAATATGAAATCAGCTTGGGTGAATGACTGGGTGCCGCTGGATAAGCGTTAATTCTTTGTATTAATCAAAGTTTCTGTAGATGGATTCTTGAGTTGCTCGCGAATCCATTTTACATTTTCAGGCGTGAATAACTTTTCGATATTGCTCCAAATGGCATGAAAGCCATAACCGCCATGTTTCATTTCCTGTAGCGCCTGCTCAATCGGCCAATGTTCAAAAATAATTCGGTACATGGCGACACTTGCACCAGTGCGGTCTGAACCGTGATAACAATGCAGGAGCACCTTTTGGTGATTTTGTTGTGCTTGCTGAATCAGTAGCATAATTTTCAATAAATCTTCCCGATCAATTGCCCAGGTATGTATGGGTACATGATGTAGCTGAAAGTTTTCATTGCTCAAAACAAAGCTGTCTTGATCCCGTGAACGTAAATTAATAACCACATTGATTTGATGCTGCTTTAATAAAGGAATGAGTTCAGTTGAAGGCTGCTCACTACGATAAACAAAATTGCTGATTTGATGAAAATTATGATTCTGATGAATGGGCTGTCCCCAATGCTGAGGACGTTGAGGTTCAGGCAGGGCGGGCGTGGTCATGCAACCTGTCAGGAGGCAGCTCATCAGGATTGGAAATATGCAGCTTTTCATACAGAGCATAGATGTTGTTTTTGTTATTTCAAGTTTAAAGTGAATACGAGATTTTGAATATAAAAAAGCCTATCCGAAGACAGGCTGTATAGAGAAATCGAACCCGTAGCACGTCAATGTCGTATTCGATAAAGCATTAAATCTGAAAAATAGAGTTTCTCTTATTCTTTACTTTGCTTGTCTTGCGCAAAATTAAAAAGGAGTCCTTTTAATTTTGCTCAGGATGTGGCGTTAAGCGCAGGTAAGGTTTAATTGCAATATAACCTTTTGGAAAACGTTGCTTGATTTCCTCCTCATCCTTCAATGAAGGGACAATCACCACATCATCGCCATGTTGCCAGTTCGCAGGCGTCGCCACTTTATGGTTATCGGTGAGTTGCAGTGAATCCACCACACGCAAGATTTCATGGAAATTACGACCGGTCGATGCAGGGTAAGTAATAATCAAACGGACTTTTTTGTTGGGATCAATGACCACTAAAGAACGAACTGTTAGCGTTTCGCTGGCATTCGGATGAATAAAGTCATACAGCTCAGAAACTTTACAATCCTGATCGGCAATGATCGGGAAATTTACTGTGGTGTTCTGAGTTTCATTGATATCTTTAATCCAGCCATGATGTGATTCAACATCATCGACCGACAAGGCAATGGCTTTAACACCACGTTTTGCAAACTCATCTTTAAGTTTTGCGGTATAGCCGAGCTCAGTTGTACATACCGGTGTATAGTCGGCAGGGTGTGAAAATAAAATGCCCCAGCTATCACCCAGAAAATCATAAAAATTAATCAGGCCTTCACTGGATTGCTGTTCAAAATTCGGTGCGGTATCGCTTAAACGTAAACTCATCTTTTTAGCCTCAATTGGTTTTTTAATGTCGAGATACGATTTAATATGAATTAAATTTTTTATGATTAAAAATAGTGTTTTTTGCTTTCTTTATGAGTAAATTGGATAAGTGGAATATCCATCTATCCAGAAGCGCAAAAATCAGTCACTTAATTGACTATGTTGCACAGGGAAAATTTGCTACATTACTTTGCCTTAGATCTTAGGGCTAGAACTAAGGATCAGATTTTTTTAGCGGTTTTACAGCAAAACCCTTGTAGTTCAAATTTCTAGCACCATAATAACGACTAAGAACATATTCATTTGACAAGCAAGATTTAGAGAGTCTATTCATGTTGGCAAGTCTGATCGGAGGAATCTTCGGTACCAAAAATGAGCGCGAACTCAAACGCATGCGTAAAATCGTAGACGAGATTAATGTGCTCGAGCCGACGATATCTACCCTTAACGATGCAGACTTATCTGCAAAAACTGAAGAATTCAAACAACGATATAATAAGGGTGAAACCCTCGATAAATTACTGCCTGAAGCATTTGCAGTCTGTCGTGAAGCCGCGAAGCGGGTGATGGGCATGCGTCATTATGACGTGCAGCTGATCGGTGGTATTACCTTGCACGAAGGCAAAATCGCAGAAATGCGTACCGGTGAAGGTAAAACCCTGATGGGTACTTTGGCCTGTTATCTGAATGCCATCAGTGGTCAGGGCGTGCATGTCATTACCGTGAACGATTACCTGGCGCAACGTGATGCCGAGTTGAACCGTCCATTATTCGAATTTTTAGGTCTAAGCATCGGCATTATTTATTCCATGCAAAATCCGATGGAAAAAGCTGAAGCTTATCGTGCCGATATTACTTACGGTACCAATAACGAATTTGGCTTTGACTACCTGCGTGACAACATGGTGTTCTCGCTAGCAGAGAAAAAGCAGCGTGGTTTGACCTATGCGATTATCGATGAGGTCGATTCGATCCTGATTGATGAAGCACGTACCCCGTTGATTATTTCCGGTCAAAGTGAAGATTCTTCACAGCTTTATGCAGCCATCAATAATATTCCACCAAAATTACAGGCACAGAAAGAAGAGAAAGTGCCGGATGGCGGTCACTTCTGGATTGATGAAAAACAGCGTTCAGTTGAAATTACTGAAGTAGGTTTTGAAACCATTGAAAGTGAACTGATTGAAATGGGCTTGTTGGCAGAAGGCGAGAGCTTGTATTCAGCGTCGAACCTGAACCTGTTGCATCATGTCACTGCAGCGATCCGTGCGCATTATCTCTATCAACGCAATGTGCAATACATCATCAACGATGGTGAAGTGATTATTGTCGATGAAAATACCGGTCGTACCATGCCGGGACGTCGCTGGTCTGAAGGTTTGCATCAAGCCGTAGAAGCCAAAGAGGGTCTGGAAATCCAGCCGGAAAACCAGACTCTGGCAACCACAACCTTCCAGAACTATTTCCGTCTGTATAAAAAATTATCCGGTATGACCGGTACTGCTGATACTGAAGCAGCGGAAATGAAAGAAATTTATGGTCTGGATGTGGTGCTGATTCCGACCCACCGTCCAATGATTCGTCAAGACCATAACGATTTAATTTATTTAAATCGTGAAGGGAAATATAACGCGATTATTCAAGAAATTCAGCGTGTGCATGAAGCTGGTGTCGCACCAATTTTGATTGGTACAGCCACCATTGAAGCTTCTGAGATTCTGTCGGATAAGCTAAAAGCGGCAGGGATCCAGCATGAAGTACTGAATGCCAAACAGCACGAACGTGAAGCCGATATTATTGCGCAGGCCGGTGCGCCGCGTGCAGTGACGATTGCCACCAACATGGCCGGTCGTGGTACCGATATTCTCTTGGGTGGTAACTGGAAGGCGTTGCTGGCTAAAATTGAAAACCCGACTCCTGAAGATGAAACGCGTCTGAAAGCAGAATGGGATGTTAATCACCAGGCTGTGCTGGATTCAGGCGGTTTGCATATTATCGGTTCCGAGCGTCATGAATCACGCCGTATCGATAACCAGCTGCGTGGTCGTGCCGGTCGTCAAGGTGACCCGGGTGTATCGCGTTTCTATCTGTCACTTGAAGATGACTTGATGCGTATTTTTGCCGGTGATCGCGTAGTCGGCATGATGCGTGCCATGGGCTTGCAGGAAGATGAAGCGATTGAGCACAAAATGGTGTCTCGCTCGATTGAAAATGCGCAGCGTAAAGTGGAAGCACGTAACTTCGATATTCGTAAGAATTTGCTGAAATACGATGACGTCAATAACGAACAGCGTAAGATCATTTATAGTCAGCGTGACGACATTCTGGCAGAAAATTCACTGCAGGATTATATTGAAGAAATGATCCGTGAAGTGATGCAGGGTGTAATCGCCAACTATATTCCGCCTGAATCGATTCATGACCAGTGGGATAGTGAAGGTCTGGAACTGGCGCTGCGTGAAGATCTTTCGATGGATCTTCCTATCGGACAATGGCTGGAACAGGACCGTCGTCTGGATGAAGAAGCCTTGGTGGTCCGCATTACCGACGAAGTGCTGAACCGCTACCGTTCACGTCGTGAACAAATGGGCGAGGAATCTGCAGCATCGCTTGAACGCCACTTTATGCTGAATTCTCTGGACCGTCATTGGAAAGAGCATCTGGCGGCTATGGATTACTTGCGTCAAGGTATTCATTTACGTGGTTATGCGCAGAAGAATCCAGAGCAGGAATATAAAAAAGAAGCTTATAACCTGTTTGTAAACATGCTCGGTACGATCAAGTCAGATGTCGTGACAGATCTGTCGCGCATCCACGTACCGACACCTGAAGAGCTGGCGGAAATGGAAGCACAGCAGCAGGCACAGGCTGAGGCAATGCGTTTGCAGTTATCTCATGAAGAGTTTGACGGTTTGCTGGCAGGCGAACATGAAAACACTACTGAACAAAATGCTCAGGCAAATTCGGTGGCGCCAGTCTTTGAAGCACCGGCAAGTCGTAATGCGCCTTGTCCATGTGGTTCAGGCCTGAAATATAAACAATGTCATGGCAAGATCTAAACGCTATTAAAAATCAGAGCCACATGGCTCTGATTTTTTTATGTATGAAGATTTTTCAGAAATTGAATACTGTTTGCAGTCTTAGGAATTAAATGCTATTTAATGGCTCATTCAACACATCAAAGTGGAATAACCTCAATGAAAAAATTATTAAAAACGCTCATGATTGCCGTTTTGGCAATGCCTGCCTTAAGTTTTGCACAAACTGCAGCGACCACAACAATTGATAAAGTTCAGCAAGCGGTGGGTACTAACACTGCTCAAGTACAACGTACCGATGCACAAGTGACTGTAGCAAGCCCACGTACCGGCATCCGTTATACCTTTGCCAACCAGAATCGTCCGATTGTGTTGCAGACGGCTGCGATTGCAGCTGCCAATGCGGCAAATGCAGACCGTATTGTTGCTACAAATCCGGCACTTTCTACTGCAAGTCAACAACAGGCGAAACAGGCTTTGCTAAGCGAATCTGGACAACTTGCACAAAATTAAAAATATCTTATTTTAAAAATGTAGAAACCAGTCTTGATGACTGGTTTTTTATTGTGAAAATCCATAACAAATCTCAGGCTGGCTCAGGCTTTGGCTCGATTTTTTGTTGCAGATCAACTAAGCTGTATTTTTCTAAAACTTCAATATTGGACTTTAAAATGGCAGTTGGTGACGTATCTATGCCACAGATGCATGTGGTGAAAGGGGTTAAAATTGGTTCGGCTGAAGCCTATGTGCGCTATCAGAACCGACGTGACCTGGTGATATTTGAACTGGCTGCAGGCTCCAATGTTGCAGGGGTGTTTACCCAGAATGCCTTTTGTGCAGCACCAGTGCATGTATCTAAAGCCCATTTGCAAGCGGGTAATCCACGTTACCTGGTAATCAATACCGGAAATGCCAATGCAGGAACAGGCCCTACAGGCATGGCAAATGCAGAAGCCACCTGTGCCAAGCTGGCTGAACTTGCAGGCGTACAGGCTGCTGAAGTGTTCCCATTCTCGACTGGTGTGATTGGTGAGCAGCTTCCAATGGAGCGTTTGCTTACAGGTTTACAGCCTGCGCTGGATTCATTGCGTGATGATGCCTGGGTCGATGCAGCAACTGGAATCATGACCACAGATACCACCCCGAAAGGTGCTTCAGAACAGTTCGAGCTGGATGGTGTGACTTATACCATGACCGGTATTTCCAAAGGTGCAGGCATGATTCGTCCCAATATGGCGACCATGCTGGGTTATGTTGCGACGGATGCACCGATCAGCCGTGAACTGGTTCAACAGTTATTAACTGAAACAGTCAATGTCTCGTTTAACCGTATTACCATTGATGGCGATACCTCAACCAATGACTCATGTATCTTTATTGCTACGGGTCAGGCCGGTGGTGCTGAGATCACTTCAACTGAAGATCCGCGTTATGCAGTGGTGCTAGACGTATTGACACGTACCATGAAACGCCTTGCGCAACTGATTGTACGTGATGGTGAAGGTGCGACTAAGTTCATTACCGTGACTGTGGAAGGTGGCGGCAATACTCAAGAGTGCTGCGATATTGCCTATAGCATTGCGCATTCACCGCTGGTCAAAACCGCGATTTTTGCTTCTGATCCAAACTGGGGCCGTATTCTGGCTGCGATTGGTTATGCCGGTGTGCCGAATTTAGACGTTGCAAAAATTCAGGTTTGGTTAGATGATGTACAAATCTGTAAAGATGGTGGTGCGGCAGCAGACTATACTGAAGCAGCCGGTGCACGTGTGATGGCCCAGGCTGAAATGACGATTCGTGTTGATCTTGGACGAGGTCAGGCAAAAGATACGGTTTATACCTGTGACCTGTCGTATGACTACGTAAAAATCAATGCAGATTATCGCTCATAATTCAGATCGTTTCTAAAGCCTCCGTTGTGGGGCTTTTTTTATATCTTGTAGTTTTTAATGACTGGTCAAAAATAGCACTTCGCCAGAGCTGACCGGGATGTAGGGTGAAAGGTTCATTGAATAGTGAACCATGAGGGTAGAGTAAGAATTGTGATGAATGATGCGACCAAATTAATAGCCAATGAAGCTAAATCGATTGTGCAGGCGCATTTAGATCGTTTGGGTGTTCCTCAAGAACATCAAATGAGCCAGCAGGAAAAATTGGACAAATTTGCACAGATCAAGGCAGAGCTGGAAAAACAGGATGCTGTTTTGGTGGCGCATTATTATTGTGATCCTGAAGTGCAAGAACTGGCTGAACTGACCGGTGGCTGTGTTTCCGATTCACTGGAAATGGCGCGTTTTGGTCGCGATCATCCGGCTTCAACGCTTGTGGTGGCTGGTGTGAAATTTATGGGCGAAACCTCTAAAATTCTTTCACCCCATAAAACCGTGCTGATGCCTACCCTGGAAGCGACCTGTTCACTGGACTTGGGTTGTCCTGTCGATGAATTTACCGCTTTTTGTGATGCGCATCCGGATCATACCGTGGTGGTTTATGCTAACACGTCAGCGGCTGTGAAAGCCCGAGCCGATTGGGTCGTCACTTCAAGTTGTGCAGTGGAAATTATCGAACATCTGGACGGTCTGGGCGAAAAAATCATCTGGGCACCCGATCAGCATTTGGGTCGTTATATCCAGAAAAAAACCGGTGCAGAGATGTTGCTCTGGGATGGTGCTTGTATCGTACATGAAGAATTCCGTTCACGCGGTATTGCCAATATGAAAGCACTCTATCCAGATGCTGCGGTTCTGGTACATCCTGAATCACCGATGTCTGTAGTCGAGATTGCCGATGCCGTGGGTAGTACCTCACAATTAATTAAAGCAGCACAGACTTTGCCGAATCAACGTTTAATCGTTGCTACTGATCGCGGCATCTTTTATAAAATGCAGCAGGCGGTACCGGATAAAATCCTGATTGAAGCGCCAACCGCAGGAGAGGGGGCGACCTGTCGTTCTTGTGCGCATTGTCCTTGGATGGCCATGAACGAGCTGGATGGTATCTTGCATGTGTTACAGCATAAAGATCAGGAAGTGCATGTCGATCCGGCACTTGCTGAACGAGCGAAACTGCCTCTAGATCGCATGTTGAACTTTAGTGCCGGACTAAAACGTTAAAATTTGTATAAAAAATGTCTGAAGTGATTGATAAATAAACGCTTGAAGCGTTTTTTCGGTTTTTTTTAAATATAGGTGTTGACGTCTCCGGGCGTCACGCCTAGAATGCACACCGTACCGAACGATGTTCGATACGAAAGCTGAGATGAATCGGAGCATAGCACAGCCTGGTAGTGCACCTGGTTTGGGACCAGGGGGTCGTAGGTTCGAATCCTACTGCTCCGACCAATTCTTCAAGGCAAATGATGTTTGCATCAGTAACGCGCTTGTAGCTCAGTTGGATAGAGCATCCGCCTTCTAAGCGGATGGTCACAGGTTCGAATCCTGTCAGGCGCGCCATTTGGTCGCTTGATGTTAAGAATCAAAATGATGGTGGATGTAGCTCAGTTGGTAGAGCCCTGGATTGTGATTCCAGTTGTCGCGGGTTCGAATCCCGTCATTCACCCCAACTTTTAAAGTTGAAATCGGAGCATAGCACAGCCTGGTAGTGCACCTGGTTTGGGACCAGGGGGTCGTAGGTTCGAATCCTACTGCTCCGACCATCTCCTTCAAGATGGTCGAGATAAAAGATACCGCGTTAAGCGGTTTTTTTATGCCTGAAATCCAGAGTGAATAAAAAGTATACAATTATTGTTGGTGGCTATCATGATGAATGCTCGAACCCCTATTAAATTATTTTTCATCTAGGGCGTGTCATCAATTAGCTTGAGGAAAACCGCCTTGTCCCCATTATACTTTTATGACTAAACGCTATGCATTAAAAGATGAGCA